>NZ_JBHMIW010000015.1:0-187767 GCF_042436655.1 Sinorhizobium sp. P24N7
ACGTTCATCATCTCGTCGGTCATCGGTGGTCTTTCCATCAGGTTGGTCTTGAACAACCCGACCCTGCCGGAAAAACACTGATGACCACCTAACCCTCAGGACCTACACCACCTGAGGGGACACGACCCAAGGCATTGGCCTCGGGGTCGGTTGTGCCCCTTTCGGAAGGGGCGAGTGAAGAGGTGAGGTTCGCGCGCGTCGAAGCGTTTGCAAGTTCGCCGGTGGAAATCGTCATGGGTGACGTCGTGGTGCGCGTGGCCGGAGATATCGAGCCGGATCATCTTGCCAAGATCCTACGGGCGGTGCGCAAGGCATGATCGCCTCTGGGGTTGTCGTCTATGTCTCGTGTCAACCGGTCGACTTCCGCAAGGGGGCGGCCTCGTTGATGGCTTTGGTCAGGGATGGCGGTCTCGATCCTTTCAATAGCGCCCTTTACGTGTTCCGTTCCAAACGGAAGGACCGTGTCCGGATTGTGTGGTGGGATGGCAGCGGGGTCTGTCTTTATTCGAAAGTTATGAAGGAAATGGCTTTTGCTGGCCGGCAGCGACGGCGGCGCGCATCCGTCTGGATCATGCCCAGCTCATGGCCCTACTGGCCGGAATGGATTGGAAGAAGATCCGCCCGGCGACAGTTAGGAGGCCGCTTTCGACGGGCTGAACCCCTCCAAGAAATCCGACGCATGTTACTGTAAACGCCAGGAAAAGATCACTATTTGTGATCTAGTTCCTGCTATGACCTTCTCTGCTTCGGACCTTCCTGACGACGTTGATGCACTCAAGGCGATGATCGTCGCCATGAGTGCAGAAGGCGGCGCTGCCCGAGCGGAGATCACCCGGCTTGAGGCGCTCAAGAAGGATACGGACGAGCGGATAGCCACTCTCACTGCGATTGTGAAAGTGCTTGAGCGGGCTCAGGAAGGCACGCGCTCGGAACGGCTGCGACTGGGGATCAACGACGATCAGATCGACTTTGCGTTCGAGGAAGTCGAGACCGGCCTGGCAGCGATCGACAGCGAGCTCGACCAGTCACGGAAAGACAAGCCGAAGCGGGACGCACGCTCGCGCAAGGGCTTTGCCGCCCATCTCGAGCGCATCGAGGAGGTCATCGAGCCTGAAATCCCCGAAGAATGCCGAGGGCTGGAAAAGGTTTTGATTGGCGAAGACCGATCTGAGCGGCTCGATGTCATCCCACCGAAGTTCAGGGTCATCGTTACCCGCCGGCCGAAATACGCATTCAGAGGGCGTGACGGTGTGCTGCAGGCTCTAGCGCCAGGCCATATCATCGAAGCCGGGCTGCCGAGCGAACGGCTCCTGGCTTACATCGCTCCAAATACGTCGACGGCCTTCCGCTGTACCGTCAGGAAACAATCTACCTGCGCGATAGCGTGACGCTGAGCCGCTCCTTGATGGCTCAATGGATGGGACATCTCGGCTTCGAGCTCAAGATCCTGGCCGATTACATCCTGGAGAAAATCAAAGCAGGTGAAAGGGTATTTGCCGACGAAACGACATTGCCGACCCTGGTGCCTGGTTCGGGAAAAACAATGACGGCATGGCTGTGGGCCTATGCACGTGATGATCGGCCGTTCGGGGGATCAGGGCCACCAATGGTCGCCTATAGATTTGAAGACAGCAGAGCTGGGCGCTGTGTGGCCCGTCACCTGAGCGGCTTCAACGGCATTCTTCAGGTGGATGGGCACGGCGCCTATACGAGCATGATCAAAGAGCAGGTCAAGGCCGGCAGCAACGAAACCATCACGTTGGCAGGGTGCTGGCGCATGTCAGGCGCAAATTTTACGAACTGCATATCGGTGGTATCAATCAGGCCGCGACAGCCTCGGTGAAGGCGATGACCGAGTTGTGGAAGGTCGAGGACGAGATCCGGGGAAAGGATGCCAACATCCGTGCTGCCGCACGACAAGAGCGGTCTGCGGCCATTGTCGCCAACCTTTTTGACATCTGGGAAAAGGAACTGGCGAAGGTCTCTGGTAAGTCCAAGACCGCGGAAGCGATCCGCTATGCAATCACCCGCCGACAATCTCTGGAACGCTTTCTCGGTGACGGCCGCATCGAGATCGACTCCAACATCGTCGAGCGCGCAATCCGTCCCCAAACGATCACACGGAAGAATAGTCTGTTTGCCGGAAGCGAAGGCGGTGGCAACACATGGGCCACGATCGCCACGCTCTTGCAGACAGCTAAAATGAACAACGTCGATCCGCTCGCCTGGCTGACACAGACCTTAGTTCGCATGGCCAACGGATGGCCCGCGCAGGATATCGACGCTCTGATGCCGTGGAACTTCGAGTCGAGCGTGGTCGGCTAACCGCTTACGGAATACAAAGGACAGCATCACAAAGGCCGTGGTACAATCGGATGATATGAGGCGCATCGGGACAGCTCCCATCGCATCCCCCGATGTGACGTTTCCTGCCATTTCCACTTTTGGTTCTTCAGGCATGGAGGCCGAGCTTCACTCACTATGAGTCCCAATGAGTCACTTCGTTGTGAACCGATGTTTGTGCAACTGTCATTGAAACAACCTCCAACGGCTGCCAAGGAGACAGAGATGAGCAACAAGGTAAGTACTTCACAGAAGGATCCAGTCGAGGGTGCGCGCGACGTCGTTGATCGCGAGATCGAGCGCCAGAGCAACGGCGTTTCGAGTGACAACAACAAAGGCGAGGGTTCCTGGGAGGAAAGAGTCTGGGCCAGAGCGTACCGGATATGGGAGCAATCCGGCCGGCCTGAAGGTCAGCAGGATATACAATGGGAACAGGCATGTAGAGAAATCGAAGCGGAGGATGCGGCAAGTTCTGGTGCCGCGAATTCGTCGGGGACATAAAGTGGCGCCCTGGAGCCGACGGCAGTCGGATCGGAACTCATTCGGGCAAATACCGAAGCAGGGCAAGGAAGCGCCGGCACAGGACACCGGGAGCACTGGCCCACGACCGTTCTTCAAGAGGCCGTCCGCCTGACGATTTTCTTGGTTTCCACCTTTTTGTCGGTCGCCTCCACCGGCTGATCTCGCCTCGGGCTATGAGTAGGTCAAGCTTGCCAGAAAGATGTCCCTGCGCTTTCGTGCCGCACCGGATCGAAATCACGCACGGATCGGGTCGTCTTCACGTACGTGCTGACGCCCGTTTCCGGCTTCGAGAATTTTCGCGACAACCGCAAAGCGCTTTGCGGACGCATGGTCGCGTGTGTAGTATTATCGTCGCAGGAGCAGGGGAACGAAGACACCGATGAATCTGGAAGACCTCTACCGCCTATTGAGAAATGGCCACGTCCAAGCGCAAGGCATATTCGACACCGTCCCCGACCCGTTGCTTGTCCTTGACCAGCATCTGTGTGTCCAGAGCGCCAGCCGGGCCTTCCTTGCTGCATTCAAGGTCGCCCGCGACGAAACGATCGGGCAGTACCTCTACGAACTCGGAAATCGGCAGTGGGATATCCCAGAGCTGCGCCACCTGCTGGAAGACGTGATCCCGAAGAGCACGGCGGTGGTGGACTATGAGGTGGAGCACGATTTTCCAGGTCTCGGTCAAAGGACGATGCTCGTCAGCGCGCACCGGCTGTTCCATCCCGACAACAACAGCCGCACCTTGCTTCTCTCGATTGTCGATGCCACGAAGCGCCGCGAGCGCGAGGCAGAAAAGGACCTCCTCGTCGGCGAACTTCGGCACCGAATGAAGAACTTGCTCGGCCTGGTCCAGGCGATGGCGCGCCAAACCTTGGTGCAAGGTCGTTCAGGCGAGGAATACCGTGACGCTTTCCTCGGGCGATTCAGTGCCCTTGTACAGGCGCACGAAGTTGCCTTCTCGGAAGATGATGAGACGGGCTTGCAGGAACTGGTCGAGCGGACGCTGGAACCGTATGCATCTGATCCCGCGTCGGTCCTCATCGAGGCCGGCCCGATCGTACCGCTCGTGGCTGGGCAAGTTATGTCTCTAAGCCTGATCCTGCATGAACTCGCCACCAACGCGGTCAAGCACGGAGGCCTTTCCGTGCCCAGCGGACGGGTCCGCGTCCGATGGGAAGTCCGGGAAGCGAGTGCTCCACATTTGAGGCTCGTCTGGCAGGAGACTGGCGGACCGCCAGTGGCGGCTCCAGCTTCCCTGGGATTTGGCACGAAGCTCATCGAGTTCGCGGCGAGCCACGAACTGGGCGGACAGGTGGAACTGAACTATGCGTCGGCGGGTTTGGAGGTGGAGATCGTCGCCCCATTAGGATCGGTCTCATGACATCGAGGCCGGTCGTATGCACAAGACGGTGCTTGTCGTTGAGGACGAGTTCCTGATCGCGAAGGATCTTAAGCTTCTGCTTGAGAGTCGTGGATGGCGCGTGCTCGGACCGGCGGCCACCGTGCAGGAGGCACTGCAGCTTCTGGACGACGAGCTTCCAGCCGTCGCCCTGCTTGACGTGACCTTGAAAGATGGAACGGTGACGCTGGTTGCGGAGGCTCTGCGCGCGCGGAACGTACCGTTTATTGTGGCGAGCGCCTACAGCAGACCGGAGCTCATCGGCGGGGACGTCTTGGTGGGGGCGCCGAATGTCGGCAAGCCCACCGAAGAGCGCCGCCTGTTCACGGTGCTGGAGCAGTGCATTTCATCATGACCCGCTGATTGCTTGGCTCACTCGAGCGTCGAGGGCAGGGGAACGCCGTTCAAGCCATAGTCGCTTCAATTCGCGGGAGCTAACGAGACGGCGGCGCTGTCCCTCTGTGCCGTGCGTTGGAGCGCCACGAGACCTGGTGGCTCTTTTTGAATAACGAAGCAATGGCCGTTGGGCCGTTGGCGATGTGCATGGTGATATGCTGGGCCGGGCAGGACTCGAACCTGCAGCCAATCGGTTATGAGCCGACGGCTCTAACCATTGAGCTACAGGCCCCACCAGAAAGTTTTCTAGGGACAGCAAACCGATTGATCAAGCTCCGGTCGCGATCACTTCTGTCGCGACTACGGTACGGCGCCAAGGGAAAAGCAGGGCCGAGCTGTCGACGTCAACGCATCGTTCACATTGTCAGCCGTTCGGCAGCACGCTTCAAAGGCACATCGAGAATGATGTCTGAATAATCGACGCGAGGGGCCCGGGTTTTACCCGCACCTTTTTCGAACCGGACTAACCCGAAACGCTCCATGGTGCGTAGAGTGCGTGATAGATTGGACGGAGCCCGTCCTGTCTTTTCCGCTAGCTCATTCATCGAACTGGGCTTTGTGGCCGCGATTAGCGCAAGCAGTTCCCTGTTCCGATCAGAGAGAACCTTCGCGAAGCTCTCCATGGACGTGAACCATACCTTAGGGTCATCAGCGCCGGGCTTGATCTGCCCCCGCGCGACCGCCATCGTGCGTTTCTTGTAGTCCTCGTACGAGGCAATACCTACTTTGAGCGTCGTCATGATATGACTCCTTCCTCTTTCAGGACGGAATCCACCTGCGCCCAAAAATCTTCAAGCAGGGTGGCTGCGTCCTTGTAATCATATGGGCGGATCGTCTTGAACCGGTGCCTGTGGTCGTTGACGACGCGTTCTTGCCAGCCGGTCCCCCCTGGGTGGGGACTGGATGGGCATTATCGAATCCGACAATGCGCTCGCCCGACTTATCATGCAGGGTGAGACTGTAATTCAGGCCATGCGGCTTGCGCTCGTCGGCTTTCACGCGTTTCACTACGAACTTGACGCGATAATGTCCGTTCGCATCGACGAAGAACGTTTCACCGTCCAATCCCAAAAGGGCATCTAGTCCCTCATCTCGTTCTACACTCATATTATCTATGTTATCAGACGCTGATAACAATATGCAACGAAATTCCGTGTGAGGGTTTCAAGTCTATCGTGAGGGGAGCCGCCGGCAAGCCCCTCGCTACCATGCAGGCGAGGTCACGCTGGATGACGAACTGTTTCGAGAGCAAAGAAGGCCACGGTTCTAATGCGCCTGCGTTACACGAAGTCATTTGCGTTAGCTTCTCGATTGCCGGGCTGATGCCGTCTGAATGGAGCAGGAACGGACGTGTGTTGTCAGGGTGTTCCCGTCCTGTGCGGTTAGAATCGCATAATGTATCGACGGGAACCGCTAAATGGCGTGGGCCCACCGGACGTGAGGACTGGTGTTCGTCCGAGTTCCCTTGCGGTGAACCTGGTCATTATTCTCCGCGAAAAATGCGGAGAATTCACTTACAGGTGCAGAGATTAATAGCCATATTCACCGCAAAGGATGCGGAGAATGTTGAGCTATATTCACAACCTGGACGGCTGGCCGAGATTTGCCTGGAGTAACGATGCTCTGGCTGGCCCGTTAGCGGCAGTCCGACATCAGCAAGGGCGCCTACTCGGGCGGATGGAAGCGCTGAGCTTTGATTTTCGTGCTGAAGCAGTTCTGTACACGCTAACTGAAGACGTTGTGAAGTCCAGTGAGATCGAGGGCGAGTTTCTCGACAAGGAACAGGTCCGCTCCTCCATCGCCCGCCGGCTCGGCCTGGACATTGGTGCGCTCGCTCCTGCCGACGGCCACGTCGAGGGCGTCGTTGAGATGATGCTGGATGCCACCCAGAACTATGAGGCCCCGCTGTCCGATGAGCGGCTGTTTGCTTGGAATGCCGCGCTATTTCCGACCGGCCGCAGCGGCATGACAAAAATTATTGTTGGTGCTTGGCGTGATGAAAATTCTGGCCCAATGCAGGTGGTCTCTGGGCCGATGGGACGTGAGAGGATCCATTTCGAGGCGCCTGCAGCCGCACGACTTCCAGAAGAGATGGCTGCATTTCTTTCTTGGTTCAACGGGCAAGCGTCGCACGACCCGGTCCTGAAAGCAGCGATCGCGCATTTGTGGTTTGTTACCATACACCCTTTCGAGGACGGCAATGGCCGCATTGCGCGCGCTATCGCCGATATGGCGCTCGCCAGGTCAGAAGGCACCTCGCAGCGCTTCTACAGTATGTCCGCGCAGATTCGGCAAGAGAGGAAGGACTACTATGCCATCCTCGAGACGACACAGAAGGGCGATCTCGATATCACCGGCTGGCTTCTGTGGTTTCTCGGCTGCCTCAATCGTGCCTTTGACGGGGCCGAAAAAATTCTCGCCAATGTGCTCCGCAAGGCGCGCTTCTGGGAAGCGCACGCCAGCCAGCGGCTTAATGAGCGCCAGCGCAAGGTGGTCAATCGACTTCTCGAGGGCTTTGAGGGCAAATTAACGTCGTCCAAGTGGGCCAAGCTAACGCAGACCTCACCGGACACCGCCCTGCGCGACATCAACGACCTCGTGGCACGCGGGATTCTAATTCGGGAAGCAAGCGGAGGGCGGAGTACCAGCTACTCTCTGCCTGATGTCGAAGAGATTCCGAACTGACCTTCGGTGTCGATCAGGAGGCTTTGGTGACCACGCGCGGAGAAGACGGAAGCGTATTCTCAAGGGTCGAAACCTTGGGTGAGGACCGTCTTCGCGAGGGCGATGTGACCGTTGATGTGGAATTGGCAGGGCTCAACTACAAGGACGGACTTTGCCTCACAGGTGGCGGGGGGCTCGTGCGGACCTACCCCCATGTAGCGGATATGCGGGCCTGTATGGAAACGAACTTGCAGAGGAAGACTTGAGCCGCCGGTATGCCTTACGCCAGCGGCACGATGATCCGGCCCCTCACCTGTCCCACGGTGGTGCGAAAATGATCCTGCCGTTGCGCTGGCCTACATCGAAGGAATCATCGATGCGTATGCGACGGTCGGTCCTCCGATCGACTATTGCCTACCAGAAGGCGCGACATACGGGGAGGTTCGCGACGTCGTCTGCAAATGGGTCAGCAACTATCCCGAGGAGAGACACAGGGCAGGCGCTTTGCTCGTGCCTGTGGCGTTGCGCAACGCTTGGCCCTGCAAGGGCTAGTTGTTCGGCAAGCACAGGATGAGGCGAAAAGGAATTGCCGCTCGAAAAGTTTGCGGCGCTGATCGTGTCCACGCGGTGTCTTAAGACCGCGACCGCAGTCCCCGTCGAGCAGGTATGGTGACCTGTTCCACCTCCGGCATTTTCCCTATGGCTGACAGGCAGTCGGGCACGGTCGACTCTTGATTCAGCCGAGCGAAGTGTATTCGCTTCAAGCTGTCGCTGCTGCTGTTGCGCTTGACCGGAGCGGCCAGCTCGACCCCCGGGAGAGCTCGAATCCTATTCAAAAGGCGCTCGCTGTCGTCGACGCTCACGCCAACACGGATCGTGAATATGATGTCAGTCATTGGCGCCTATGTCGGCAATCAATCGTTCCAGGTTTAAACGACCATACCCGAAGTCGGGGGTAAAGTCGTGTCCACCCATTGCCGGCACCTTGTCTGCACTCGCCGCAAGGGCGCCCCGGATCGCCGCCGGGTCTCTCGCGCCTCCATTCGCCATATAGAGTGCCGCAGCGGCTGCAACATGCGGGGCCGCCATCGAGGTGCCGGGCCAGGCGTCGTAGCCTGTCTCCCGTATGGCGGCCTTTCCTTGCCACCAATGACCATCGGGCCCCTTTTCCGCTCTCCAGGCTGTTTGACCCGGGTAGGTTGGGAGCGTTGACCAAATTGCATCGCCCGGTGCCGCGATGGTTATGTGGTTGCCCCTGCTGGAAAAACTTGTGATGCGATCCTGAAGGTTTGTGGCTCCGACTGCGACGATGCCTGGAATTGCAGCAGGGTAGGATATAGGGCTGCCTTCGCGCCGCTCGTTCCCCATTGCCGCAATGACGCTGGTTCCGCCGGCCAGCAAAGCCTCGAAGGCCGCACTTTCCGTGGGATCCGGCGTGCCTCCGCCGCCAATCGAGAGATTGACGACATCGATGCCCGCGTCTATGCAATCGAGCAATGCACGCAGATACATCACCGGGTCGACGAAATATGCAAATTCTGCTGTCCCATCGGGATGGGTCAGCAGGTCAGGGCGATTATCGAAGATCTTCCACGCGTGGATCCTGGCTCGCGAAATGCCGTTGATGCCGAGATCGTTATTGATCGTCGCGGCAATCGTGCCCGCCACATGAGTTCCGTGCCCTATCAAATCCTGATCCGAACTCGCCCCTGGCAGATCCGGATGCTCATAGATGTATCCGGCGATCTGGTCTCGAAGGTCCGGGTGACCAGCATCGATTCCCGTGTCGAGGACCGCGACCTTGATCCCGCTCGCGTCATCGAAACCGTTCAGCCCCCGCGCTTCTTGCCATTTAATCTTGCGAAGGTTCCACATCGTGTGAGCAGGCGGTGGCTCCGCGGCAATCCGATTCCGACCGGCAGCTGGTGGCCTGGCGGCCTTTCGTGGCCTTTTCGCGGCCAAATAGCGCAACGGTACCCGCGAGACGGACGCTACGCTCGGATCTCCGGCAAGCGCAAGCTGGAGCTGCCGGACGTCGGCGTCGCTTGCCAACTCGATGAGGCTCGCAGCTCCGCCCGGCGTGCGTTCGTCCATCGCTGCACTCAGATTGAGGGCGGACGCAGCCCACCCCTCAGCGTCCGCGCCTGGAACCCCAAGGAGTTCCGGCTTAACTCGGGCGTCGCGAGCGGGCCCGACGAGCATTCGGCTGGCATAGTGCGGTGCCTCCTTCGAGACGGGCGTGACGCGTTTAACCAAGCTGGCCCGCTCGTAGTAGGCCAGGGCCTGGAGGCCGCTGCTCAACGGCGAACGCGCTGCCGCAAATGTCGCCTCAAAGGTCGGTTGACGTTCCTGGGGCCGCATCCGTACGAATAACATTGCCTCGTGGTAAGCGGGAAAACCCGCATTCCTGAACAATGGCCCCATCGGCAAACATCCTCCCGCTCGTCTGACCTCCTACGATACTGGCATCTGATTTCGCCGACAATTCTGGGTTTATACGGTCTCGGCCACATGCTTGCAGCGTCACTCTTGGGGAGCGGCGTCAGCGCGGGAGGTTTCATTTCTTGAGGGCGGCTACCGCTGGTGCGACGACTACGCAAGCGCGCCTTCCTGCGTATTCAAGCGGGGAGGGGAGCGGGTAGGTGCGAACTTGATCATCGAAGCAGAAAAGCGGGATTGCAACGTTGCCCGCTGGTTCTGCTCCAGCGGAGCGAGACACAAACGCGAAGTCCGACATCGGTGTGGCCGAGGCGCGGGTTGCGGCTCCCATCCACCGACGTTGAGGGGCAAGACTGCGGCTTTCGGGGACTGGTCGATGGCGCGTCCAGGAATGACTTCGCGTTGTAGCACGGAGGCGGCAAGGAGCCGGCTAGTGCCTTTTTGCGAGGAGCTTGCCCTCGAAGTTCCGGGAGAGAGTTGAGCCGAAAGGTGTAGGCGGAGGTGGTGCATTCTTGGCGTATAATGCTCCTCCGAAGGAGACCGCAGCCATGTTCGATCAGAGGGAGAAGATAGTCCTCCTCATCGACGCCGCCAACCTCTTCGCCGCCTCAAAGGCACTGGGCTTCGAAATCGATTTTCGCAAGTTGCTCGATGCTTTTCGCAAGCGCGCCTATCTGTTACGGGCGAATTACTATGCCGCGTTAGTGGAGGACCAGGACTCGTCATCACTCCGTCCGCTGATCGACTGGCTCGACTACAATGGATACCAGGTGGTGACCAAACCTGTCAGAGAATTCACCGACTCGCTCGGACGTCGCAAGGTCAAGGGCAACATGGATGTGGAGCTAGCGATTGACGCCCTCGAGATATCAAAGACAGCCGATCATCTCGTGATTTTCTCAGGCGATGGCAACTTCACGAGTCTTGTCGTGGCATTGCAACGTAATGGGCGCAAGGTCTCGGTAGTGTCGACCATGGCGACGCGGCCACTAATGATTTCAGACGCACTGCGCCGCGAAGCCGATCACTTCATTGAGCTGGACAGGCTCCGGGGGGAGATAAGCCGGGCGCCTTCAGAAAGCACCTCAAACGGCAGCGAAAATGCCCACGCAGTATCGGCACTTGAGGCGTGAGGAGTGTAGCGTGCCACCGTGCCCAGCATATTAAAGTATGATTAATCAACAAACCCACTATTTTTTATTGTCTCACTACGACTTTTGGATAATATCCTTGCTGCAACGACCCACCTTTCCTGGATTGCGCTTGGAACTTCCTTTTAGTGAAGGAGAGGGAGTATTGCGGCGTCGATGCTTGATGTTGCATGAGAATACAGTTTGAACATTGATTCAGCCCGGATCGCAACGATCCGGGCTATTTTGCGCCTATTCTTAAGGAAGAGGTTGGCATCCACATCATGATCCTGGGCCATCAACGGGCAAGAAGTAGGTGGCGCTCCTCCTCGCGGCGGAGCCATCCCGGACCGTTAGTAGTAGCCTGCTTTTCCCTTATCGTGGCGATCGACGGGTGGGTTTTATACGTGCTTGAGGGTTGGCCGAGAGACAAGTATGGGTGATTCGGCGCATTCTACACGATTCCTTCCTCCGGCTTTGGCGGCGTAAAGCGCATTATCAGCCCGCCGCATCGCGGCGTCCAATGACTCACCCGCCGCTACCGCAGAAACGCCGAAGCTTGCCGTCACTGCGACGCCTTCCGGAAGGCCGTTGATCCGCTTCGCCGCAAGCTCCGCACGAATTCCGTTGGCTATTACGCGCGCATCGGTCAATCCCACGCGTGGAAGAAATGTGGCGAACTCCTCGCCGCCAATGCGGCCGGCCACAGCGCGGTGAGGCATCAGATCAGCCAAAACACGCGAAAACTCTCGGATGACCTCGTCGCCCGTATGATGGCCAAAGGTATCGTTAACGAGTTTGAATCGATCAATGTCCGCGAGGATCAGCGCTCCGCGGTCATGATCTCCCAGGTCGCGCAGGAGCGGCGCGACACGACTCGAAAACCCGCGTCGATTGCAAAGACCCGATAGAACATCGATCTCGGAACTGGCGCGAGCCTCGTCGATGCTGTCCTTGACCATGACCCCAAGCATCGCCACGCCCGTGCCGACGATCAGCATCGCTCCGAGCGCCTGCGAAATCAGGGCGAACGGGCTTTGGAGATAATCCGCCGCGGTGGCGCCGGACCCGGCGGCGATTGCGGCATAGATCTTCACGAGGAAATAAAACGCGCTTAGCGCCAGCAAGCAAAAGAGGATCCTGTCCGCGTGGGACTTGCGCCCGAATCTGATGATCACTGAGCTCGACCAGGCCTGAATCAGGAAGAACGGCATTTGATAGAAGAAGGCGTGCAGCATCGTTCCTCGGGGAAGATCATAGATCAAGAGGTCAACGATCACCGACCCAATGAAAAAGACCGTAAGTGCCAGCGGCTTCGCCGGAACGCCGTAGAAAACCCCAAGGCCGACACGCAGGAAGCAGAAACCTGCAAGGACGCTTGAGAAGGCGCCAACGGCAAGGAGCTTTGGTACCGGCGTAAACGGCAGGACGGCCTCGCAAATCGCGGAGAGCGAGGCTACCGCGAAACCTGCGGCACACCAAGCCGCCGCCCGGCCCGAGCGGCTCTTCACTGAAATGATCAGAAACGCAGCCCCGAAGATCTGGGCAACGACGAAATTCACCGCCAGAAGTGAGATCGCACCGCCCATCGGCAGAATCCAATATACGTACGTGAAAACGAGTCGCTCGCGATCGCGCTTCGCCGACGAGGAGGCACATTAGTGATGCCGCACAAAGAAATCCTTAAGAAATCGCGTGGCGCTTGTGCAAGGCGACAGGTCCGTACTCAACGCGGAAGAGCACGAAAGCCAAGATCCAAATCATACCAGACGCGGCGCAAAGGGTGGCCGCGTGTCCGGCAGGCACTTCGAGCACGAACGCAGCGAGCCAGCGAGCACAATCGCGGCATTACCGCCGGCCACTGCGTCTACCATTTGGCGGACCTGGGCGGCTGGGCCACGCAGATCGAGGTTGCGCCTGGCCGCAACGACCTGCACACTCCTTACGGCGCTGCGGTTTCCCGACGCTTCGGCGGTGGACAGATGGACAGAGACGCATACGCCGCGGCCAACGTCATCCTGACGCGACCGGTCAAAGGTTCCGATCTGGAGGGTGGGGCGTTGGCGCTCGCAAGACGTGCCGGGCCCGGAAAGGCGCGTCGCACTGGCCCGCAAGCTGGTGGTGGTGTTGCATTGCCTGCTCAGGGACAGAACCAACTTCATCGCTCATAAGGGAGCGCCAGCCTTGGCGGCTTGATCGGGAGGAGCGACAAGACAGGCTTTCGGACGGGTACAGCCATCAGCCCTCCGCAGCAAGGTCTCTTCGCCGGGACGATGAAAGATTAGGTCGCTATGCCATCAGCAGCACGCGGTGACTGCGCCTTTTTGGCCAACCGGTCCTCAGCAGACCCCATAGAGCAGCGGCAAAGCTCCGACTGCGGACATATGTGGACGGCCCCCTCCTTGCAAGAACTCTTATGATGGTTTTGATCGGATCGCTTGCGTTCATATGTCCGGCCTATTGTTGCGCTCGCACATGAACGCTGGCCAAGATGGGTTCCGCGACATGAATTCCAAACAGAAGCTCGACTTCAAAAGCCACTGTCCGCAACGGAGTGTCCCACGTCTCGGATCGATCGATCACACCATCTGCTCGTTTCTGCAAGTTCACGCATCAGATCAACGCGGTAGCTTCCAGCTTGCCGTGGTTGCCTGATTTCTTAAGCCGCATTTGCCAACTTTGGCGGCTCAGCGTTTTGGCGATAGGTTGCGCCGGTTACCATCATCTTCCAGGAAATCCGGGCGATCTTGTTGGCCAGTGCGATAGCCACGAGCTTGGGTGACTTGCGCTTGAGCAATTCGACAAGCCAAGCTGAAGCGTTCCTTCCGCGTCCCGCACGCAGGTGCTGCAAAACCGCAGTCGCGCCCACAACTAGTGTCTTGCGCAATGCCTCATCGCCGGCCCTTGTAATGACACCAAGCCTGACCTTACCCGCAGTCGAATGGTCCCGGGGCGTCAGCCCCATCCAGGCGGCAAATTGCCTTCCCGACGCAACAACTCCGGCGCCGGCGCTTTCATCACCAGTAGTACCGCGCCGATCGGGCCGACGCCCGGGATTTTTGCAAGACGACGGCAGCATTCGTTATTTCGATACCAGGCCATCAGTTTTGCCTCCAATTCCTTCCGGCGCTCATCTAACTGCGCAAATTCGTCAGCGAGAGATGCAAATAGATCGCGTGCCAGGGCTGGAATGGTTTCTTCAATCATGATCCGTTCAAGCAGTAGCGGGATATGGGACATGCCTTTACCGGCGGTCAGCCCAAACTCAGCCGCATGGCCGCGAATCGTATTGGAAAGCTGCGTTTGTGCGGCACCAACGCGCTCGCGCATGCCAACTAGCATCAGTACGGCTTGCTGATCCGCCGATTTCATCGGAACGAACCGCATTGTTTGGCGGCTCATCGCCTCGCATAGTGCTTCCGCATCGGCTGCGTCATTTTTGCCCCGCTTCACATAAGGCTTCACGAGCTGCGGGGGGATCAGTTTGACCTCACGCCCGAGCGCGGTTAGCGACCGAGCCCAGTGATGCGAAGCACCGCAGGCTTCGATCGCAATCACAGTCGGCGGGCATTCCGTGAAAAAGCTCATCATTTCCTTACGGCGCAACTTCTTGCGCAGGATCGGTTGCTCAGCAGCGTTGACGCCATGCAATTGAAAGACATGTTTTGACGTATCCATGCCAATACGAATAATCTGCTCCACGGACGGCTCCCTTTGCTTGAGTTCACAACGACTCACTCTGGCACATTCGATGCCGTTCGGGGCCGTCCACCCCAACAGAAACAAGCACTCCGCGAGGGATTAAGCGCAAAAGGGATTGACGCAAAGCCCGTTACAGAAGATCGCAGAAGGGAACCGAACATTCTATCCAGCCGACCGAGTTAGGTTTCTGCTACCGTCAAACGTACTCCGGGACCGCCGCTGCCGGCATACTCGCCATCGATAAAAACAATACCGGCAGTCTCAAAGGTCTCGCGGATGTCAGCGACCGTCCTGGCCTTGAGGTCCTCTCCGCGTTCAAACCTGACGATAGTGTTGGTGGAAACCTTCGCCGCCTCTGCGAGCTGCTTGACACTCCAATTCAGTGCAGTGCGAGCCATTCTGCATTGGAAATACCCAGGCCGAGCAGTAACGCCGAGACGACGACCCGCGCATTCGAGGGTTGGCTGAGCGAAACGAAGAACAGCGAAATCCCCATGACAAGGGCGCAGATCAGAAAGGATATAACGTAACCGACCGATTGTTACCGCGGAGATTTCGCCTTGACGCGAGCGATGACTTCTTCGTCGTCGACGAAGCAGTCGAGGAAGTCGTTCCAGGCTTCAGGCGAACGGCGCGCATCGGCAAGCATTTGCCTCAGCTCATCGATGCCATCGTCGGTCAGTGCGGTGATTGTCTCATCGTCACCGTGTACGACGCTGATGATACTTCCATAGGTCAAATTGTCAGAATTGCTGACGATCGTCTCGAGGAGTTCCCGGTCTTCGCCGAGCATTTCGGCGACATGGTTGATGGTGAAGACATGGGTGACGGTGGCCATCAGGCGGCCTCGGCGCAGATGATTGCCACAGGTGCCCAGTTCCACGGGAGCAGTTCGTCGAGCCTATTGATCTTGTGATCGTGAATGCGGTCGAGCACGTCGGCCAGATAGGCCTGCAGATCGATGCCGTTCATCTTGGCCGTCTCGATGATCGTCATGGCACGCGCCAGGGTCTCCGCGCCGGTGTCAGCGCCAGCGAAGAGCCAATTTTTCCTTCCGATTCCAATTGGACGCAGGGCCCGTTCGGCGGCGTTGTTATCCATGGCGACGCGACCGTCTTCGAGGAATAGGCAGAACGAGTGCCAGCGGCTCAGGCCGTAACGGAAGGCGCTCGCCAGATCGCCCTTGCCCGGAATACGGGTCAGTTGCGCTTCAGCCCAGACGCGCAAGGCTTCGACCTTTGCTTTGCTGTGCTTCTGACGAGCAGCAAGGCGGATATCGGCAGGCTGGCCTGCAATGTCGCGCTCGATGTCGTAAAGCGCGCCGATACGGTCGAGAGCCTCGCGCGCGATCTCGGATTTGTTCGAGGTCCAGATATCATGAAAGTCACGTCGCCAATGCGCCCAGCAGGCCGCTTCCCGGAAGCGGCCTATGCCGTCCGCTCCTGGCTCATAAAGCTTCCCGTAGCCTTTGTAGCCGTCAGCTTGAAGGATGCCGCTTGTCTGCCTGAGGTGATGGTGAACGTGCTCTTCCTTCCAGTCGGGAGCAAAGTAGTAGACCGTTCCCGGTGGAGCCGCGCCCGCCCAGGGACGCTGATCGCGGACATACGTCCAGATCCTGCCTTTCTTCACGCCTTTCCCAAGCCCTTTGTCTCGCCGAGAGCGATCCAGCACCCGGATCGGGGTGTCGTCGGCATGGAGGAGGTCACTGCCCATGATCGCGGTCTCGATCCGCTCGATCAGGGGCTGGAGCACCTGCATGGCGCGGCCGCACCAATCGACCAGCGTGCTGTCCGGAATGTCGGCGCCCATGCGGGCGAAGATCTCGTTCAGGCGATACAAAGGCAGGTGATCGTCGAACTTCGAGACCAGGATGTAAGCCAGAAGCCCAGCACCTGCCATGCTGCCCGGTATCGGACGGCTCGGCGCCGGCAACTGCACCATCTTCTCGCAGCAACGGCAGGACTTCTTCAATCGGGCGACCTCGATGACCTTCATCTGCGCAGCGATCATGTCTAGGATTTCGCTGGCGTCCTCGCCGACAAGGCGCAATTCACCGCCGCAATCGGGGCAGCAGGTACCCGGATCGAGTTCTTTGCGCTCGCGAGCTGCCTTTTCCGATACCCGCGGACGGCGGCGCATCGTCTTTTCGGGCGTACTTGCCACAGGTGTGGCAGGCACTGCCGCATCGACCTCATCGAGCCGCTTGGTGCTGTTTTCCGCTGCGGCGATTAAAAGATCCTCCAGCGCCAGTTCCAGCTGCTGGATTTCCCGTTCGATCTTTTCCGAGGACTTGCCGAAGACCTGTTTCTTCAGCTTGGCGATGCGCAGTCGCAGTTCCCCGATCAATTGGTCGTGCGCCTGCAACGTCGCCGACATCTTCGCGTTGTCCGCCTGCAAGGCGGCGATCATCGCCTTCAGGAAGGCCGGATCGTCGGGAAGATTTTGGCTCGCGTTCGACATGATCCTGACTACCATAGGTCAGGACGAGTATCCATAAAAACAAGCAGATTCAGTGAGATAAAATCAACCGACACGCGCCGGCGGAGCGCCCCAGTTGGGCCGTCGCCAATCAATCCCTTCCCAAAGCATGGCCAGTTGCGCCGTTGTCAGCCGGGCCGTTCCATCGGCTGCTGAAGGCCATGGAAAACGCCCCCTCTGCAAAATTTTATAGTACAGGCAGAAGCCCTGGCCATCAAAATACAGGAGTTTCAAACGATCGCCCCGTCGTCCTCGAAACGCGAAGACTGCACCTCCCGTCGGCTTCTGGCGCAGCACATCCTGCGCAAGCGCAGCCAAACCTTCCACCCCTTTGCGCATGTCCGTGGCTCCGCAGGCGAGATACACTCGAACACCGGTTCCTGGTCCAATCATGCTGCTTCAACCGCCCGGATGAGCCGAGTGAGGACGGCGGCATCGACGCTACTGTCGAAGCGAAGACTGCGCCCATCGTTCAACCGCAACTCGATCATTGCAGGCCCGCGCGCAACCTCCTCACGCACCAGCGGGGCGCCATGCAGGGCGGCCGTGTCTACGGGAACGAAGACCGTATCGGCCGTGGACGGCAACAAACCCTTCTTCTTCAGCTCATGCCGCCAGGCGTAAATCTGCTGCCGGCTTACATCGTGCCGATGGGCAACCTCCGTGACCGTCGCACCGTCGAGCCCAACCGACATGACAACGTCGAGCTTCTGCGCGTCACCCCAACGCCGCCGTCGTTCCTGACCAAGAATTTCGACACGCATCCCATACCTCGCCTAAGACACGTCGCTAACGACGTCGTTAATGACGTGTCTTAGGTCATCAAGGCGCTGTCCGGCAGGCGGTGCCAATCGGGTGCTTACGATATAACGGTTGTGAGCGCGACGAACAGCCCACCTTTTCTTTGCTGATTGAGACCGCGAGATAAGCTCCTTCATCTTCAGGAGTGGAACGGGATGGTTGGAGATCGCGCTGGTGCCATGCTTGGAGTCATGGATGAAGCCATGGATGAAGCCAGGCATGATGGAGTCTACCGGCGGATCGAGGTGATCACCGGTCGACGACAGCGGCGGAATTGGACCGACGAAGAGAAGGCGCGGATCCTTGCTGAAAGCGCAGAACCCGACGTGAACATCTCGGCCGTCGCCCGGCGCTGGGGCGTCAACCGTGGTTTGCTGAATGTCTGGCGCCGCCAAGCCGGGCTGACCGCTCGACGATCCGTGCAAGCCTGCGCGCAGCAGGCCATGTTCGTGCCGGTGACCGTCGTTGGAGAACGAGCGCCTCCCCAGAGCGCGTCGTCGGATATCGCTTCCGTTGCTTCCGGCCGAATTGAGATCGAGATTGCCGGAGCACGCATGACCGTGATCGGCTCGGTGGCGCCCGAGTTGGCGCAGGCGATCGTGGCAGCGTTGCGAGGACGCCGGTGATCGGAGTTTCGCCGAATGGCGTGAAGATCATGGTGGCGACGCAGCCTGTCGACTTCCGGCGCGGCATGAATGGCCTTGTTGCGCTGGTGGCGTCAGCGCTTTCGGCTGATCCCTACTGTGGTGACGTGTTTGTGTTCCGCGCCAAGCGGTGCGATCGCCTGCGCTGCATTTATTGGGACGGGTCGGGCATGATCCTAGCGACGAAGTGGCTTGAGGCGGGCAAGTTCGTTTGGCCACCGATCCGCGATGGCGCGATGCAGATGAGTAGCCAAGAGTTCTCGCTTTTGCTGGCCGGTATCGACTGGACTCGGGTTAAACGGAACGTCGTAAAGCGGCCGACGAAAGTGGGCTGATCTTATTGGATTTGCTTGAAGATTCAGGATCATGTGCTAGGGTCAGCCATGCCGCTTCGACCCGACCCTTTACCTCAGGATGCCGCCCAATTGAGCCGGATCATTCTCTCGCTCGATGCGGAGAATGCCGACCTCAAGGCGCGCGTTGCCTTCCTGGAGGGTCAGCTCTTTGGACCGAAATCGGAGAAGATGACGGCGATCGACCCGACGCAGGCGACGCTCGAGCTTGGCGATCTCAGCGACATTCCCGTGGCGGCCAATGACGATGTTGCACCCGTGGCTGAAGGGCCAAGACAGGAGCGACGATCGCCGTCGCGCAACATCGGCCGTTTGCCCAAGCACCTCCCACGGTATGAAGAGCTCATCGAGCCGGAGAGCAAGATTTGCCCGTGCTGCTCGTTCGAGCTTCATTGCATCGGCACGGACGTCAGTGAGGCGCTCGACATCGTGCCGGCGGTTGTCCGGGTGAAGCGGACGATCCGGCCGCGCTATGCATGCCGGGCCTGCGAAAGCGTCATTGTGCAAGCGCCCGCACCGGCGCGCGTGATGGACGGCGGCATGGTGACTACGGCGTTTGCAGCCCATATCGCCGTTTCGAAGTTTGCCTGGCATCTGCCGCTGCATCGCCAGGCGCAGATGCTTGCCTCCTGCGGCGTGATCATCGATCGCGGCACGCTTGGCGCCTGGGTGACGCGGGTCGCCTGGTGGCTCGAGCTTCTCTACGATGCGCTTACCGCCTTCATCCGCTCCCAGCCAAGGGTGTTTTGTGACGAGACGCCGCTTCCGCGGCTCGATCCGGGGCGCAAACGCACCAAGCTTTGTCAGTTATGGGCGCAGGCTGGAATGGTCCGGCGCCGCCGGCGGTGGCCTATACTTTTGCTGAAAGCCGCAGCGCTCGCGAGGTCGAGGGGCAACTGTCGTCGTTTGCCGGCGTACTTCAGGTCGATGGATACCAGGCCTATAAAACCTTGGCCAAGCGCCGGGGGAAGAGCAATATCGCCCCCATGCGGCTGGCGTTCTGCCTTGCTCACGCGCGACGCAAGTTCGTCGATGTCGTCAAGCTGACCGGCTCTTCGGAGGCGCTGTCGATCCTGGCCAGGATCGCCGAAGTCTATCGCATCGAGGCGAAACTGCGCGGCGAAAGTGCCGATACCCGGCTCACGGTACGGCGTCGCGAGACAGCACCCATCATGCGAGAACTGAAGGTCCAGCTCACCGAACTGAGCGAAGAGGTGTCGTCAAAATCGGCGCTGGGCAAGGCCGTCTCCTACGCGCTCAATCATTGGAACGGGCTGGCAGCCTTCCTGGAGGATGGCCGGATCGAAGCGGACTCCAATGTGGTCGAGCGTTCAATGAAATCGGTGGCTCTGACGAGGAAGAACTCGTTGTTCGTGGGCAACGAACGCGGTGGCAAGTCCTTCGCGGTCCTGGCATCGCTCGTCAATACAGCAAAGCTCAATAGTGTTGACCCCGAGGTCTGGCTTGCCGATGTGCTTGAGCGCATCATCTCGGGCAAGGTGCCCGCGAACCGGATGGATACGCTCTTCCCATGGGCCTGGAAGGCCGAACGCGAGGCCATTGCACGTCAGGAGCGACGGGCGGCATGACACAGAACAGCCAAGGGACGACGGCACGACCGAAGCTCGATGACAAGGCGTTCGAGGCGTTTATCAGGGCACGCCGTCCAGCATCGCCAATCTGGTCAATGAGCGGTCTCGATGGTTATCTTACGGCTCTCATCATCGGACCGAAGTTCATCGACCCACGCAAATGGATCCCGGAACTGACCGGTCCGGATGCCCTGAACCTGCCGATGGAAACGACCGAGCATCGGGCCGTACAGACCATTGTTGCGGAATATAACCGCATCTCGGCTAGCCTTTCCGAAACACCGAAAGACCACCGGCCCCGGTTCACCCGGATCGATGATCAGACCTTTGATATCTTCGATTGGGACCTCTGCTTTTTGTTGGGAACAGGATACGCGCCGAGGCTTTGGCAGCCGGTTCTTCGTGGTCATGCCGTCACTGGGGATATCATCGCACCCATCCGCAAGCTCGGCGAGGCAAAACGGAAAGCGACAAGCCAGGATGCTGCTGACGTCGCCGAAGCACTCGTCAATATCCGAACCTACTTTATGCCGAAGCGGGCAAAGCAGAAGTTCTGACCGAGCGCCAGAAACCTCCGTCAATCATGAAAGCCGTGGGCCATTCGTTGCGCTCACTAACGGTTGGCAGGACCAGATATCTGGCATCAAGGGGGATGGGGGCTGCCAACATAGCAACGAAATGCATGGTCCAGACGCCAACAGCAAGGAAAAAGGCCGCGCAGGCAAGCAACAGTCTGCGATCGGCACTGCCGGTGCCGCGCACACGGGCCGCCAGCCCGAATCCTGTATATCCCCCCAGGATGGCGATCAGCACCGATAGTGCGGCCAGGAGGGGATCGTGCTCTGCAACCATTCTTCCGCCTGACAATCCGACGTCTCTCCGTGCGTCAATTTAGAGTCATGCACTCTATTTGCAAAGATCAATTTGCCGGTTTGGGTGCGCCTTCGGCCTGTTGACCCAATTCGAACGCCGGACGCTGCAAACGTCGAGCACTTGGCGCAGATCCTCTGTCAAGCCGCCAGCGTTGGTCCAAATCCACGTAATGCTCACGCACCAGGTCGAGCACCAGGTTGCGGAAAGCCTCGCTGTGACGCCGGTTGCTCGGTCGGCCGCGCTTCTTCGACACGAGACCGCCGGCGCCGGCCAGGTCATAGGCCTGCAACAGCCGGTGGACCTGACTGCGGCTAAAACGAAGCAACGCGACCGCCTCGACGACGCTCAGGCTACCACCGCGCATCCGCTGGATAGGTTCAAGAAGATGCAATTCCTTCTGCGACATGGTGATCAAACAAGAAATGACGACTCCGAACGCTCATGGTCTCAACCACGCTTCACGTCGCCAATCTTCCTTCCAAACGTTGACGTTTGACCAGCATCCCGAGAGGCGACGACTGTCGAATCTCTAACTGGCTCATACGTCGCATCTTTAAAATGCCGTTACAAAACGGTGTCACATAACATACCGGCTGGAACTGCGCGCGCTTATCCGTCTGCGGCAGTGTCCTTCTAGGACAGCATCTCGAGACCGTGTTTCCGGACGATCGAGAGCAGCTTCAATGCGGGGCCGCTCGGCCGCTTCGCGCCGGTTTCCCACTTTTGCACTGTTGATTCACTGGTGTTCAGGTAGCGCGCAAAGACTGGTTGGCTGACATGATTGTTCTCGCGCAGCGCCTTGATCTCGCTTGGCGTCAGCTCCTGCGGCATGGAAAGGCAAGTCTCATCGAAGGTCTTCATGGTTTCCTTGTCGATGGTACCTGCCGAATACATGTCTTCGACGGCGCTATGGATCGCCTCAAAGGCATCGCTCTTGAACTTGCGCTTAGTCGCCATTGCAAATCTCCAATAGGGCGCCGGTCTCGATTTCCGCATCAAGCTCGGCCTGTGTCTTGCGCCGATAGAGCTCGGCAAGCTTCCGGAAGGCCAGGAGCTCGTCGTTATCGATGTTTGCGCGGTCCTTCTTCGCGAACAGATAGGCGAACACCCAGTACTCACCGGCTTTCGCCAGAACGATTGAACGATGCATGTTGTCGTTGAGCCGCTTCTTGAACACGCCGCCACCGAGGTCATCTGCCTGTCCGCGTGCGACTTGCTCAATCGCCTTGCAAAGGGCCTTGTCGGAGATCCGCGCTTTCTTCGCTGCTTTGGAAAACCACGCCGTTTTGAAAGTCCGTTCTGACATCCCTTCATATAGCACTACGTGCTACACCTATCAAGTTTCCGGGAAAATTTGCAGGAACTACGCCGCTTCCCATACCTGATTCAAAATCATCGCAGCAAGCGCCGTTTTGTCTTGTGGCGAGAAGGGACCCGCAGGGTTAGCAATCATCTCCGGCGTGCCCTGGAAAGCGTACCTTGCCTGCTCGTAGGATCCGGTTTGCTTTAGGATATGAGTGGCAAGGACATCGCGGACGTTGTGGGGACCATGCGGAAGCAAGCCCTTGATCGCGCCGCAACCGGTGTACGGGTTGTAGCTCCCATAGCGTTAGATCGCAGTTCGCCAAGCCTCGTAGAAAGTTGTCTGGCGAAAGAGGCGTGTTTGCTCGTGGTCTTGATCGTCATTAGGAACAGAGTCCCTGCATCCTCAGCGCCGGCGAGCAGCACGGCAGGATGCCGGCCACCCGTCCCGCCACGGCGAAGATATGGCTTCAATCCGAGCCGAGACAAGTGATAGAGGTTATTATCATAGTCCCAGGCACGTGGGAAAAAACCGCGGGGCGTTGGTTCAAACCCGTCCACGCCGCTGCGTTGTTTTTCCCCATAGAGGTCAATGAGGTCCGCGTCACTGCTAGAGACGTCGTCGGTACCTGTCTTTCTGGCGAGATCCAACATGCTCGAGCAATCTTGGCGCGCTGAAGGCCTTGAATGTCTCGTCGAGCGGTCTTCAGGCTGACTTCCCATACGACCATAATGTCCTTGGCACCACATCGTTCACCGTCAGAGTATCCGAATCCCTGTTCTCTTCGGGTGAGGCACTTTTTCCCGGCAACGCGGAGTCGTCTCTGTTTTGCATCATGTTTTCCTGATGTGCTGCAGGGCAGTGGCGCCTCAGAGCTGCGGAGAAGGGACGATCTTTACAGCTCTGAGGTCATCACTCACCCAAGCGGCCGACGAGGTTAGCCGCTCGGCATGACAACTCCCGATATGGTTGAGAAGTTTCGCACGGCGGGTCGCCTAAGACGTTTGTCATCGATGATCCAGACTAAAGTCCAGTAAAGCCCCCGCTTTTCCTTGATTCCATCTCCGCTGCGAGTAACATACAGGCATGCGACGTTCGAAGCGGTTCCCTTGGATGGAACAGGGTGAATAGGCCCAAGCTAAATGATGACAGCGTCGCGATCGGAGCTGCAGCGGAGCCTGGCCAATCCCAACTGCAGCTCTATTTATGTCAGGCCATCTCTCGATCTTGAGGAGCGGGGCTGCCGCCGTCATCGTCCCCGCCGTCATCCTCCGGGCACCAGCCCTTCCAATCGTCTCCCAGGCTTCCTTCGCCTGGCGGCCGTCCAGACGGGCCATAAGCATCTTCACCAGCTCGTGCTCCGAAATGCCGCTCTCCGGCGGGTGGTAGGCGGCAATATCCTTCTGGCAGTCCCAGATTAGCTGCTTCATCTATTTTACTTGCCCAGCTCCTTCCGCCCGCGGTCGGATCGTGTCTATGGCGGGGACCTGCACACTTCGATGCCATTCGGGGCCGTCCACTCCAACAGAAGCAAGCGCTCGGCGAGGGATTAAGCGCACAAGGATTGACGCAATGCCCGTCCAGAAGGTCGCATAATGTATCAACGGGAATAAGACGATCGGCTACAGCGCGCCTCGCAACTCAGGAATCTAAAGCGACAGGAGGTGAGGCTTTAAGATGTCCACGGTTTCCGTAAGGCCGTTCGCCTCCATATCTAAAAGCAGGATATCCGCGGTTTTTTCTGGCTTTCTAAAGCGCTCTCTCATACGCCTAATTGCTGCTACCGCTCTGCCGGTGTCCAAGGCGATAGTATCAGCAATAAAGATATCCGCCGACTTCGTTTCAAGGTTCAGTCTGCGGAGCAAACCTTCGGAAAAGTCCCTCAGATTTTCGGTCACGATTACCGCAGCCTGCGTTTTCAAAGCGGCTGCAACTACATGCGCGTCGTTCTCGTCAGGAAGACCGTCACAGGCGGAGAGAAACTGATCAAAATCAACGACCATAGCCTCCTCGAATGCAGTCTCCATGCTTGCTCTCGCGCGCGATGCTCGCACGGATGCGTCGGCGACGTCCTTATCAGCAGGATCTTCTCGATAACCTTCTGGGTTTCATCAAGAACAGTTGCGGACCAGCGGAGGCGGTAAAATTCCGCTTCCGCAAGTGTCAGGAGTAAGTTTCTCTTTAGTGCACTTGCTAGTGTGCACGCGTCGACGAGGGCAGTGAAGCGATTAGCGAACAAGCTTACAGATACTCCGCGTCCAGCTCGGCAAGATCTGCAAGGGCCTTACTCCGCCTCCCGTCGCGCTCTTTCTTGTATTTGAAAAGATGATCCGCCTGAATTCTCCGATGCCGGCCAACAAGTGAGTACTCGATCTCGCCCTTGTCGAGCAAAGAAACAAGGAATGGCCGCGATACATTGAGAATGTCTGCAGCCTGCTGTGTCGTCAGCATTTTGCTGACGGAAACGAGTGTCACCGCGTCACCGTTGCCAATATGCCTCAATAGCTCCATGAGGAGACTAGATAGCGCCGGGGTAAGGGTGATGTCCGTCGGCTGCTGCGTCTCATCGTCGAGGACGCGCAATTTCGCGTCGCCGGTAGCATGCGCCGCCAATATCTTCCGCAGGTGGTTTGCTGCAGCTTTTTCAGAGGCCGATGGCAGGCGTCCGCCGAGTTCCTGGGCTGCTGATGGAACTGTCATTTTTATAGGCCTCCGTTGAAACCCAACTTTACTGGATATTCGCAGTAGACGCAATAAACGAAATAAACGAAAGCGACCGAAGCTCCCGGGGCTCAACAACAACTCTATTGAGCTTCCTGGTCTGCGGTTAGATTCCATTCAAGGCGTCCAGGACGCGCTACACGGCTTATTGGTCATCGCGACGTTCTTTTGGTGTTCGGCGATCCGGACACTTTCTTGCTGCTAAATGACACCCCGACCAATTGCTTCGGCTACTGCCTGGACACGGTTAGCTGCGCCGAGCTTTGTGGTGATCTCCTGAACCTCCCTTTCCACAGTGATCTCGGTCGGCATAGATCTGTTCGCTGGCCCGACCGAGACCATCGTCATCGCCGACGGCACGGTCGATGCGGAAATCTGCGCTACTGACCTGCTGGGGCAGGCCGAGCACGGCTACAACTCTCCCGCAGTCCTGTTGACCAATAGCAGGCCCCTCGCAGATGCGACGCTGAGGGAAATCGACCGCCTTCTCGCCATCCGTGCCGACTGCGGACACGGCGCGGCCCAGTTGGGAGGATTATGGCGAGGTTATCGTATGCGATACGCATGAGGAAATGCTCGACATTGCCAATGAACTGGCCCGGACCCACGCGGCCCGCGAAACTACGGACCGCCAGCGGCGTTGTCGTCCTGTGACCATCGACGAGCGGGAGGCAGACGCCGGCGCCGCTCCTCGTACCACTGGAAGGGTCCGCGACACCAATGGCTGACAATCTTTCGAAATACCGTGCCAACCGCGATTTCAAGAATTCCAGCGAGCCGAGCGGTGAAGCGTACGTTGTCTGCGCAGTGACCGCATGGCGACCGCCGTGGCGCCGCTCTCGCCGCGCGCCCGGCCCGGCGCCACCGTCTCGATGCCGCTCAACTGGACGCAGGTGAAGTCTGATCTCGACCCGAAGCTTTACCGTCCGAACCGTGTCGGCGCTGCTTGCGAAAACCACTGCCTGGCAGGACTATTGTGACGGCGAGCAGCCGCTCGAACAGGCGATCAAGCGCCTCGGAAAATCCAGACGGGTCGCATGATCGCGACAAGGTGCTGGCCCGGACCATGACCGATGGACGAAGAAACGAAAGACAAGGCTTCCAGGCGCACCCGTGTGGGTGCGACGACCGACCTGCCGCATGACCGAATAACGGTGGCACGGTTTCGGGAGGCGTTCCCGCGGGCCCGCTGGAGCGACAGGCTGAATGCCTGGTTCGTTCCGGGTCGCACCGCCGAGAAGCGCATCAGCCGCTGGCTGGCCGAGATGGAGGCGGAGGCCGATAGATTCGCTGATGAGAAGGGTAGGGACGCCTTCGCCTTCGATCCGATCGAAAGCCGCTATCTCGAGGCGACGCCCGCCACGTTACAGATCCAGACACCCTATTCACGCACGGCCGTCAACGAGATCCGGGAAATTCCGCATGCACGCTGGGACGCCGATCGCCGGCTATGGACCGTTCCTTACCGCTCGTTTGATGAACTCCGCAAGCGATGGCCCACGATCGAGGCGGCGGCCGAGCGCAGTGAGCCGGAAGCACGGCGGGCCCGGCGCGAGGCGATCAAGGGAACGGAAGAAGACGAGGCATCCAAGGCGAGGATGAAGGAGCGCCGTCGGAAACGCTATCCCGTTCCTGCCGATGATGTTCCGCCCTCCAACCGCGCCATCGGCACGCATGTCGGCGTCGTCTTCTTCATCGGCACCGACGGCGAGTTGGCCGACTCGGCGACGATCAGCACGTTCTATTTCCCGGTAGAAGATTGCCAGGAATATGTCTGGACATCGTGGCGATCGGGTTCGCTCGAAGAACTGGTGACGACCTGGCCGGCCCGAACGCCGCCGAACGAGCGCGAGCTCAAAAGGGGCTGGTGGATCCCGACGCTGGAGGAACTGCGGATCGCGCGGCGCGACGCCAAATCCAGGCGACGGGCCAGAGAGCGCAAGGACAAGAAGGATGCTCCCGGTGAAAGACCAGCAGACAGCGCTTGAGGAGTTCGGAAGCCTGCCGCCGATTGCGCCGCGCGAACTGGTCGGGCTGTGGAAAGGACACGGCATCCCGACGGGGCATCCATTCGACGGTGTGCTTGAAAACCTCGGCTGGTTCGGCAAACGATTCACGCCGGACATGCGCGCCGATGCCTTGCTGTTTCGATCGGGGGACCAACGGCTGGTCGCGATTGATCCGAAGTGGATTCCGCTTCGGCTGGCGTTGCGTTTTCATGACGTTGGCAGAATGCGCGTGGCAAGCAACCTGTTTTCCTACCTCCAGCGTCGTCTTCGGGCGAGGGGTCCGGTCGGTTCCTTGAAGACAATGGTGTTTGGCGGCGTCGAGAGCGCGGCCATGGTCTATGACGATCAGCCGATCGTTGACCACTTCCGGCAGATCGATGCGGAGAGGATCATGGGCGCGATGACGACTAAGGGTGACGAGCGGATATATTTCTTCGAACTCCAGCGTGTCAACGGACCTTGAAATGCGCGCAGCCGGTTATCATCTATCGCGACACCCGTATCGATGATCGCCTTGCCGAGCAGCTTGTCTGCCGCGCGGTCGTCCGGGTCCGACAGGGCGCTCCCCGCAAGGGTCGAGCGCCCTGTTCTTTTATCGGCCGGGTTTTCCCAAATCTCGATGGCGTCATACTGAGAACCATTTCCGTCCCTGAGGGTTCGCCTCGTCAGGAGGTCCAAGCCATGAAGCCTGAACAATTCCTTGAACGCTGGAAATCGGAGCATATCGACAGCGGCACGCAGCAGAGCGACGCGTCGAGGCTGGTTGAGGCTCTTCTCGCCGATGCGGAGAAGGAGGGCATCAGTCGCGACATGCTGGTGGAAGCGGCCGGCGGCGGGCTCGTCAACTATATCGTCGGCGCTATCAAAGAGGCGGTCGAGGAGGAGCTCTGGTAGCGGTCACCCAGACAGGAAGGCGCTTTCGCACTTCGCCGGGCCAGCGCTTCTCCTCGCTACGGGTTTTCGGCAGTGCCTCGTCATTGTCGCCGACAAGATCGGGAGCCAAAGCCCGGATATCGTAAGTCAGATCGATGTCTTCCGAAAACCGTCGAATGACGCCATAGGCTTTCGAGAGCGGGGTGCCGCCCTTGAACACCAGGTGCTCGCCGAGCTTTGACGAGTAGAGCGTCTCAAGTGTCCAGACGACCCAGACATCCTTTTCGAGCAGATGAATGGGCCGCCCGGTGCGGTCAGCGGCAACAGCTAAGGCTTCACGCCTGTCGTCCTTTGACAGCGCCAGAAAACGGTCAGCCATGCGCAGCCCTGCCCACGCTTCTTGCGACCCACGTCGGAAACTGCGGTGCTGCGGCCACCAACTCGCCAAACTCGGCCGGCGGGAGCTTTCGCTTAATCCTCGATAGTGCCTCCTCGGCCTTCTCGGGTCCAAGCCATGTAAGCGCCCGGACCGCCACGCCAGCCGGCCGGTCGGCCACAGCAAGCTGCCAGCGAGGCACGTGCTTGAGCTCGACCCTCTGCGCTCCAAGATTCATCGTCCGGCTGCGGCCGGATGTCAGGTAGACGGAGCGGACCGGGACCTGGGTGGTCAGGTCCAAGGCATTCGCCGCGGCGGCGCCACTGGAAACGATGATCTCGCCGCGCTGCTGCGCCACTGCCTCCACGGCCTGTTCGACCGTCGGCGGTCTTCTGCCAAAGCGACTCTTGACGGGCCGCATGTAGATGCCACGACCAGCCCGGACGAGCTCTCCGCGCTCGGTCAAACGCGAAAGGGCCTAGTCGACCGCAGCACGATTCCCGAGATGCAAAAGGCTCTTTGCCGAAAGGGGAGAACCTTCCGGCATTTGTTCGGCATAGCCCAGGATCTGAGACGTCAGGTTTTGCATGGCACTACTCCTGTCAGAAATAAATGCCAGTTTCTGACAGTTTGCAACGCAAAAGCGCCGCCGCAGGAAGAACGTCTATCGTGCAAGCATCTGATGACGGGATTGATCAAAGACGCGTCAAAACAGCATCGGTTGGGTAACCGGCTCGCCTGCTTTGGTGACGATCGTGGCGCCATGGGGCTCACGCGACGTCACGATGATCGCATCGTTGGGAGGCGGCCGGGCAAGCGCCTTCGCTTCGTCCAATGGCGCCCGCATCCAGACATCAGTCTCCTCCTTGGTCAGAAGCAGGACCGGCATTGCTTAATGGGCGGGTCGGCCCTCTCAAGGAGAGCGATCGTCGGTTTTGAGGCCTAGTTGCCTCAGATGCCTTTACCGGGGCAGAAACCGTGCTTATCTTGACGCGTTGTCAACCGCCCGCCAACCTCGGCAGCAGATAGATTTCCGCTCCCGCAGGTAGTTGCTTCGACCAGGTGTCGCGATAGATAGTTCCATCTATTGCAACCGCAATGCCTCGATCCATGAGCGGCTCCAGCCCAGGGAACCGTTCGCTCAATCTCTTGAACAGTTCCCTGATGTCTCTTGCCTCGACCTCGACCTTGCTGTTGCCCTCGGCCGCCGCGGCGAGCGCACCCCAGAGCGTCACCTCAACCATCGGACCGCCTCACGCTTCGAGTGCTTCCAGGATCCGCGGCGGCGACATCGGAATATGCTGCATCCGCACGCCCACTGCGTTGGATACTGCATTGGCCACCGCCGCGAGCGGGGGAACGATGGACGTTTCCCCGACGCCGCGAACCCCATAGGGGTGGTTTGGATTGGGAATCTCCAGAATCTGCGTGTCTATCATGGGCAGGTCCGAACACACGGGAATGCGGTAGTCGAGAAAACCGGCATTCTGCAGCCGGCCGTCTTTGCCATAGATATACTCTTCGTTGAGCGCCCAGCCGATGCCTTGCGCGGCGCCGCCCTGGTACTGTCCTTCGACATAGGTCGGATGGACGGCTTTGCCGGCATCCTGCACCACGGTGTAACGCAGCACCTTTGTCGCGCCGGTTTCGGGATCGACCTCGATATCGCAGATATGAGTGGCGAAGGACACGCCCGCGCCATCGGCGACGATCTCGCTGTGACCCGCAATCGGGCCACCCGTGGTGCCCGATGCTGCCGCGATCTCCTTCAGGGAGAGTTTCGGAAGGTTTCCATGCGTCTCGCCCTTGGCGACGGCGTGGCCCTGTTCCCAGGTCACATCCTCGACCGGAATGTCCCACATCTGCGCCGCACGCCCGCGGAGGACTTTGATCGCGTTGCGGGCGGCAGAAATTGTGGCCATAGAGGATGAGAACGTTCCTCGGCTGCCGTCGGTCATGTCGTTATAGCCGAGACTTGACGTGTCGGCGATCACCGTTCTGACCTGCGAATAGTCGATCCCGAGCTCCTCTGCGGCCACCAGTGAGAGCGATGCGCGCGAACCGCCGACATCCACCGTGCCAACCGCGAGCGAGACCGTGCCGTCCATTCCGATGTTCAGATCGGTACATGTCTGGCCCCCGAAGTTGAACCAGAAGCCACAGGCCATGCCGCGCCCCTGGTTCTTGCCAAGGGGTGCCTTCATGTGAGGATGGTTCTTCGCGGCTTCCAGCGTCGGGCCAATGCCGATCGGGCCGTAGACCGGACCGTAAGAAGCCTTGGTCCCTTCCTGTGCCGCGTTCCGGATACGGAAGTCGACCGGATCCATGCCGACCTTCTTCGCAAGTTCATCGATGGCGCTTTCCACTGCAAACGCTGCCATCGGCGCGGAAGGCGCACGGTAGGCTGCGGTCTTCGGCCGGTTTACCAGCACTTCGTAGCCGACGGTCCTGACATTCTCGAGCTTGTAGCAGGCGAATGCGGTCATGGCGCCGATCTCGGCCCACGATCCGGCATAGGGACCACAGGAATAGCGAAGTGTCGCTTCGGCAGCGATGATCGTTCCATCCTTCAATGCGCCAATCTTCACGTCGATCGACGTGGCGCTGGTCGGGCCGGAGGCGCGAAACACCTCGTCACGCGTCATCACCAGCTTGACCGGCCTGCCGGCCTTGCGCGACAGCGCGAGCGCGACAGGCTCGGCCCAGACATGGGTCTTGCCGCCGAAACCGCCGCCGATTTCGGACGACGTCACGCGCAGCTTGGAGGCATCCAGGCCGAGCAGTTGTGCGCAATGCTGGCGATAGACGAAGTGGCCCTGCGTGCAGACCCACAGATCCGCCGTGCCGTCCGTACTGACATTGGCCACACAGGCGTGAGGTTCGATATAGCCTTGATGCGTCTGTTCGGTCCTGAATGTCCGCTCAACCACGAAATCGGCCTTTGCCATGCCGGTATCGACTTCGCCATGCCCGAACCGGCTCCGCATCGAAACATTCGAAGGGCGATCGGGCTTCGGATCAACGCCCGTAGTGAAGATCGCGTCGTTGACGAGCGGAGCATCCGGGGCAAACGCTTGGTCAACGTCTGTGACGTGCGGCAGCACTTCATACTCGACCTCGATGAGCTTGAGCGCCTGCTTGGCGGTGCGTGCATCGATTGCCGCCACGGCGGCCACGGCGTGACCGTCGTAAAGCGCCTTCTTGCGCGCCATGCAGTTGTCGAGAATGTCATACATCGCCGCGTCGCCATGGGTGAGGTCGGGCAGATCCGCTGCCGTCAAAACCGCCTTGACGCCAGGAAGCTGCGCGGCCTTCGACGTGTCGATCTTGCGAATGATGGCATGGGCATGCGGGCTGCGCAGGATCCGTCCGACCAGCTGGCCGGGCATATTGAAGTCCGCGCCGTAGCGGGCGCGGCCCGTCACCTTGTCGACTCCATCCGGCCGGATGGGACGGGTGCCCACGGAGGAGAAGCTGCGTGTCGAGTGGCTGGGATCAAAATTCATGGTCATGCTCCTCTCATAACCCTTGCGGCGTCCTGAACGGCACGCACGATTTTGTCATAGCCGGTGCAGCGACAGAGATTTCCGGCAAGGCCGAACCGTATTTCCTCTTCCGTCGGATCCGGATTCTTGGCCAGCAGATCCTTGGCCGCAATGAGGAAGCCGGGTGTGCAGATGCCACATTGCAGGGCGGCATGCTCGAGGAACTTCTGCTGCAGCGGATGAAGCTTGTCACCCTGCGCCATGCCCTCGACCGTCTCGATGCGCCGGCCTTCCGCCTCGGCCCCAAGCACGAGGCAGGAGCAAACGAGGCGGTCCTCGAGAATGATGCTGCAGGCGCCGCAGTCACCTGTGCCGCAACCTTCCTTCACCCCCATGAGCCCCAGGCGATCGCGCAACACATCAAGCAACGTCTCGTCTGCGTGACAGAGAAACTCGGCTTTATCGCCATTGATGATCGTCGAAACTGCTATGCCTGCCATCACTTCTGTCCTGCACGTTGATAGGCGGTCAGCGCGACCCGCTTGGCCAGCACTCCCGCGACTTTCCTTCGGAATTCCACGGTGCCTCGCTTGTCGTCTATGGGGCGACAGGCGCCGGAACATGCCTCTGCAAGGCGGTCCAATGCTCTATCGTCCACTCGGGAGCCGACCAGGATTTTGGCTGCTTCCTCGACGAGAAGCACCGTCGGCGCTGCGGCGCCAAGCGCGACACGCGCGGATTGGACGACACCCTGATCATCAAGGGTGAGATTCACTGCGGCACTAACGACGGCAATGTCCATTTCGGTACGTGGCGTGAACCGCTGATAGGCGTCGCCCGAACGTGGCTGGCGCCTGTCGAGCAGAATGGCCTCGATGATCTCTCCGGGCGCAAGCGACGTCCTGCCGGGTCCGTTTGCCACCATTTCGACGGCAATCGTGCGCGAGCCGGCCGGTCCTCTGATCAGAGCCTTGGCGCCCGCCGCCACCAATGGCGGCACGCTGTCAGCCGCAGGTGACGCATTGCAGAGGTTCCCGACGATGGTGCAACGCCCCTGTACTTGCTTGGAGCCGATGAGATTGGCTCCCTCTACCACTCCAGGCCATGCTCCTCGGAGCGCGGCGTTTTCGCTGAGGACTGCGCATGGCACGGCGGCGCCGATGACGAAACCTTCGTCGCTTTCGGTTATGTGGCCCAGGGCGTCTATGGCTTTGATGTCGATGATGAGTTCAGGTTCGACAAAGCCGCCCTTCATTCTCACCAGCAGATCGCTCCCGCCGGCCAGAACCGCCGCCTTGCCTGAGGCCTCCGCCAACAGGCCAACTGCGTCCTCCAACGTACTCGGACGAATATAACGCAATAGAATCCTCCTCGTGATGAACTCGAGTCAGAAGCGAACCTGCCGACCCATGGGATACTGCGGGTACGTCTTGTTTTGGAGCTAAGACCCGAAACTCTGCGATCAACGCTAGGGGATGCGTTGGCTGCTTGCAAGCCAGCGTCTCGTTCTCGGCCTTATCTATGGTCCTCCTTGCTCGGACCCCCGTTGGCCACCTTCTCCGAGATATGGCATTGATCTGCTTGAGGATGTCAGCGGCAAATGGCGCTACCATAAGACAACAGCAACCACTCCGCAGTGAGGCCGAGCAGCAGGAAACCGGTGGCTCGGTGCCGGGAACTACGGCTGCCGCCCAAAAGACGGACGTGAACGGCGATCCCGAGGCGATACCCTCTGTGCATTCTTGATAATGCTCAGTCGAGGAGTCATGGACGGGTGTTCGTGAAAAAGTGAGCCAATCGCCGCCTTCGCGGCTGAAGACGATGGTTTCGCGCTCGCGATCGCTGTGCCTCGCCATTCATGGAGATGTCTGGCTCCACGATATGGGTGAAGACCGCGACATCGCCCGCCATCGGATTGCTGGCATAACCGCCGCCTCCCAGGATTGCCTGTTCAGGGTCAAGTTGTGAAAATCAACCTCGCACTGAACCGGTGGCAGTGTAGACACCGAAAATGCGGCGACGGACGTTCATCGACAGGTTGCCCGAGATTGCTTCGCCCTACAGGCGAGGAACTGAACGGATGGCTGAGATTGTCGCGTTGATTCGCTATAGGATGGGTGGTCGCCCGGGTGAATACTTGATGCATCGGCTCGGCTCGCCGGTCAGCGCCGACACGATCTTGCGGCAATTGAAGCGCGATAATCCGGCGACCATACAAAAAGACAATATTCGGGTCCTGGGCATTGATGATTGGAGCTGGCCACATTCCTTGCGGTACGGCACGATCATGGTCGATCTCGAGCGCCATTCGGTCGTTATGAATGCAGCTCGAATGGCCGGCATGGGCGCGATGCTGTTGTTTTCAGACCCAAGCGGGGGACGCGCCTTAAGGGCCGGACAGATTTGTTCTTCCACGAGCCCCCAAACCTTGTGCTGTGATGTTCACTCTCTGGGCCAAAATGATCGGATAATGTATCAAGGGGAACCCCTAAATGGCGTTGGCCCACCGGACGTGAGGACTGGTGTTCGTCCGTTTTCCCAAGAGACGGCTCCGCCAAATCGCACTCTTAATAATGCATCAACAAATCGCAAGCATGAATAGGAACCCACAAGCAGTAAGTGCCAATCGCGTGCACGCAAAAAGAATAGTGACTATTCGTTTTCAGTAGTACTGATCTACTTAGAATTTTTACGCGAACGCACCCGCGGACCGCCGGACATTTCGCGCCCTTAGCGCCAAGAATTTGGAGAACTCATTTGAGATACGTATTCGAGGTCATCGACGATGACGGGGAAGTCCGATCATACATTGCCTCTTACATGAGCCGCGAAGCAGATAAGCTGATGCTGCGGCATCGCGAGTCAGAAGTGAGGATCGAGCTGTTTCGAATCTGTGACTGGTGCGCTGTCGACGAGGAAGAAGAGCAGTGCCTTCACTTGTCCGAGACAAGGCGATTCGCCGCCTGATTTTAAGGGTACGGCAGCTCCATCTGGTTTCACTGGTTGTTAATATACTCAGTCGTACTCTGGGTTGTCCGATCAGATGCACTAGCGTCACCTCAACCGCATGAACGCGGTGTCGGATACGACAACTCCTGCCGTAAGTTTCATCCGAGGCTTTGACCTCGCACGTACCTGTTCGACGTCGTCGCAGGGCCGTTGCCCGCGACGCTTCCTTGGAAGGCGCTGCTTGATGGCAATTGTGAATTCTTCCCCAAAACAGCTTGCGCCGCAGAGCCGCAAAGAACTGTACCACGCGGTGTTTGCTACCTTGACCCGGTTGGAGATCGACGCCTCGCCGGTGAACTACGAGCTCATGTACGAGATCATCAGCGGCAACAATCCCGAACTTCGCGAAAAATTTGCCCGCCTCAGCAAGCCGATTGCAGACGAAGAGCTCGAGGCGCTGACACGTGTCTACCTGCCGCACCACTTTGGAAAGTCAATCCATGATGAATCTGCAAATCGCCTGCAAGACGAATTGGCGACCTTGAAGGAGTCTTTGCTGTCGGGTCAGGTGTCGCTTTCCACTTACACCAGCATGCTTGGCCAGGCGACAGGTAAGATCTCGTCCGTCGATCCGCGTGACACCAGGGCGATCCAGTCCCAACTTCAGACGATCCGCCAAATAACCGAGGTCCAGCATTCGGCGAACAGCCGAATACTCGAGCGCGTGTCGACGCAGATTTCGACGGTGGCTGCAATTACAGAGGATGTGGAGGCGTTCGAGCGCACGAAATTCACGCATCTGGCCACGAATCTCGCCAACCGGCGCGGCTTCAACAAAAAGCTTGCGGAACTCTATGGCGGCGATCGTTGTCCGGAGGGAGCGTCACTTCTTCTCTGCAATCTGGTATCGTTCGAGTCCTTCGAGGGCAAAGAGCTCTTCAGGCTAAAAGAGGCGATCCTGGAGCGCCTCGGCTTCATTATAGCCCGTGCCATGCAGGCATCAGATTTCGCCGCCTGGCTTGAGCGGCCGCAGGTCGGCATTCTTCTCCGGACGAGCGCAGAGGCGGAAATCCAGAAAATGGCGGAGCATGTCCGAAGGAGTTGCCTTACCGCTTTCGGCAGCCGCCACGGAAGAATGCCGACCGTCGCGGCGCGCTTCGGATGCAGCACGACTTATGATGCCGTTACCGCATCCGAACTGGTTGGGCATGCAGAAGTGGCCCTGCAAACCGCGACCGACACGGCAAGCGACAAGGTCCTATTCTTTGCGGCGAACGGCGCCGATGGCGAACGGAAGGATTGGATGCTCTACCGCGCTTGACTATCTATCAAATAACTAAAAGAGGTAAACTATGGTACATAAGGACAGTACTCAGCGTTTCTCCCCGAGAACCCAGACCAAAATAACTGGAAACGTCAGTTGCAAAACGGGATCGAGCAACGGCGTCGTCAAGGACCTTTCCGAGGAGGGAATTTGCTTTCAGCTTTTCTTCGACATAGGCGCCCGTACGGGACAAGAGGTGACGATTCGAAGCGAAGAGCTCGGCCTTTTGACTGGCATCGTTCGATGGAACAGAGGCGATCGGATCGGAATTAAGCTCAAGCTATCCTCCAACACAGCGGCCCAGATTGCGTCATATTATAAGTTCTTCCGGACCTGACTAGAGTTGGCCAGGGGTGGACGTCCTCGTTTATGAACGCCAGAGCAAAACGACGTTGCAGCATCGCGCCCGTCCACGCTTCGCTTCGGGCGGTTATCGATCCGACCGCGAAACCCGTGCCGATCGGTTGAAATTAAACCAACGTTCAACTTTAAGACATATCAGATGGGCACGTCGTGTTTGATGTAGGTTGCCTAGGATGAGCGTGTTCCAAAACAAAGCTGTTCGACTAATGGCGGCCAACGTTGGAGAGGCATCGGTCACCGATCTCGCCCAGCGCCAGACGAACCTTCTGCTTTCGGCCCTGGAACCATGTTACATTTTGAATTAGCCCCCGAAAGGTCCGGACATGCTCCCCCACTTAGCTAAGTGGGTAGGAGTAATGTTGGTAATATAACTAGCAGCAATTTTAAGATGGAAGTTCTCTCCGGGCCGGAACGTCGGCGGCGCTGGAGCACGGCAGAGAAGCTGGCGATCATCCACGAGACCTATGATGCGGACGCGACGGTGAGCATCGTCGCGCGTCGGCACGGCATTCAGCCGAACCAGTTGTTCACCTGGCGCAAGCTGGCGTCCCAAGGGGCATTGACGGCGACTGCCGCCGAAGAGGAGGTTGTTCCGGCATCCGAATGCGGGGCGCTTCAGGCGCAGGTGAAGGAGTTGCAACGACTGTTGGGCAAGAAGACGATGGAGAGCGAAATCCTGAAGGAAGCCCTCGAAATCGCCGGCGGCCCAAAAAAACATCTGTTGCGCTCGCTCTCTCTTCCGAGGGGGATTTTGGAATGAAGACCGTCTGCGAAACTCTAGGTGTCGCCCGGTCGAATATCGCCGCGCGTGCCGCAGCGCTTCGCTTCGTGTATGTTTTCTATATTGTTGTCCATGAACGAAATGTTATTTAGAGAGTGTGAGCCTTGCCGTGAATTCTATTGTCAGGGCTTTGTATGGCGCGGGCGCTCAAATCTGAGATTATAGCCATTCAGATATCAATCTGGACGAGAACGGCGGTGAAGTCGATATACACGACACGCAACTTCTGCTCTGCTAGTTTTCGGAGAGCACGAGATCCGATTTAGCCGACGCGAAGATGTTCGAGCTTCTGGGCACAGCCACTCAAGGGCCAGCGGAGCGGTAAGCGAAAGCTGAATAGACCAGGAGCGTGGCCGATATCAGCATCGCCAAATGAGCATTCTTCCAGAGCACATCTCTGTAGAATACCTGGTCGGCTATGTTGGGGTATGTTGGCACGCTGTCGCTGAGGTAAACGCTTGTGACGGCGCAGCCGATGAGTGCCATAAGGAAGACCACCGTCAATGCGGCGAGCACTGACCGCCAGATATGCTTTCGCAGCCAAAACAAAAGCACCCCACAGGGGGCACCGACGAAAGCCGCAATTCTCAAGTTCTGCGCCGCCCAGCCATCATGGCCCAGCCAGGTGCCCTCGATAGGTTGATAGAACATCGTCATGGAGACCGCGAGGCCTGATACAACGGCAAGGATGTCGCCGGCATTTTTCATGGGTTCAGGTTCGGAGCCGGGATCCAAATGGGCACATCGAATGAGGCGACTTGCTTGTCGTCTGAGGACAGAACTCGGTATCGCAGGAATCTTTGAACAGCTTTCTCGGGAATTGGAAGCGTATATTCAATTAGGCCACCATCGGCAAATTCCCCGCCTTGCGCGTTCCCAGATGCTGATGCCATGTATTCCGTAGAACCAATGTCTTCTGACGCTCGAATTTCGAAACCGTTGGAATAATACTCCGGTTGGTCTTTGTATGCAGAGGTAATCGTTATCTTAATTGAGGTTTTATAGACGTTCTCCTCGCGGTTCACGTCGACGCTTAGAGCGTAGAATATTCTGGAGAGAGTCCGCTGGAATTCTTCGTAGACGGATGATCCGAACCGCTCGGCTTCGATCCGTATATTGCGAGGTTGGGATGGAACCGGTTGCGCGTCCACAACGTAAAGGCTGCGGCAGTCTCCGACTTCGCCTGATATTGAGCCGGCGTCCGAAGCGTGGGGAATGAAGGGCGCTTTCGTCCATTTCCAGGATGCGCCGTACCTGAGGCAGCCCTTGTGATTGTCCAATATCCGCCGAGTGTCGTGGGGTCGAGGAGCGGTCACGGCGCAGCCTTTGAGTACCACCGTTTCAGGCCCTGGAATTACCCAGTTAACCTCCATGTCCTTGTCGCCCGTGTTTTGAACACAGGTTACGAACATTTCGTCCCGGCCGTCTTTGTAGACGCGGCTGGTCGTCCTGAATTGGTAATTGGCGTCACCGTGTCGATTTGGCGCCTTGCCCGGACAGGTTCTCAATGCGCAATTGGGTTCTTGCGCCTCCGCGCCGGCGGCTGACACGAGAGAAAGCGAAGTGATCAGAAGCGCCCTAAACATCGACATCGGTCGAGTCCCCCTGCAGAGCGGTGCAATTCCTTCAGGGTAACATCAGTGATTGCGGATGCAAGGAACTTCTCATAAGCGCTCGTTCTCGAGCGGCCTCTAAAAGTGGCACCAAGCGGGTCCGGCGCCTAGCGTTATTCCTTCTCCTCCAGCAGGATTTTCAGCGTCCTGATGATATCAGCCGCGTCCAGCAGGACGTCTCTGGTCTCCGCAGCAGATAGGTCAGGGGCGCGTGCCGAGGCGACTTGAAGATCAATCACTACATCCTCCGCACAATTGCTGCCTGGAATGCCGGTCTGCTCGCGCATGTCGCGTGTCGTGGCAACCGACCGATCAAGCAGCCTGCTTATCTCGTACGAGCTGAGCTTGGCCGCTTCGTTTGCGGCTCTGATCATTCGGCAATGAAAGCGGTCGTGATGCTCATGCTATTTCACAGCACCAGGTATTTCGATCGATGCGCATCCAAATCGCGCATTGCTTTTTGCCAGCCTTTGTGAGCCAGATTTCATTCGGATTGCCATGCCGAACTGTCTCCGCGCTGACCCCGATGTACCCGCGGTCCTCGAGCTTGCGGAGCGTGTGGCGGCCGAAATTCTTGAGCGTTTACCAGTCGACCGGCTTGTCGCCGGCGGGCGACGCCGCCGACGGTTCGATTCCCTTCAAGGTGAAGGATAACAGACACTTGGCCGCGAATGCTGTTTGTTGGCATGCTAACGTCTTGCCTATTGAGACGGCAGGCCGGCGCGTGCAAGGTCGGCCGATGCTTGATCCAGAATAGCGTTGTCTCGGAAGTTCCAAGCCTGCCGCCAGGACTGGATCGTTGCAGTCGGCGCTGACTTCAGCATCTTAGCCACGGCAGCTTGGGCCTCGGCGTCGCGCCCGAGACGCATATAGGCGATCGCTAGTTGCAACGGAGCGTCGGCAAATTCCGTGGTCTTGAGCACCTCGACGGCTTCTTCGTTTTTGCCAAGGACGATGTAGATGAAACCTCGCACATAGTTAAAAAACCAAGACAGCCCCGGGTCCCGAGCAGCTGCCGTGTCTGTCAGCTCCAGCGCCTTTTCGGGCTGCCCGGCCTGTAGGAAGATACTTCCTGCATCGGTGAGGGTGAACGCATTATAGGGTGCGGCCGCGATGGCCTTGTTCATTGCCGCAATAGCGCCATCATGGTCCCGCTTGAGCGTCAGGAGCCAAGCATTGAGCCAATTTGCCAGTCTCGTTACCTGCGGGCTTAAGTTCTTGTCGGCGAGAACCTGATTGACCAGCCGCTCCGCCTCCTGAAGATCTTTCTGCGGGTCAGAACTGTAGAGCAGCGCGACCTTTAGCCAATGAGACCACCCCAGCTCCACGGTCAACAGGGGGGAGGCGGGAAACACCTTCAGACCCTGTCGTGAAATTTCGCCGGATCGCTCTAGACCTTCCTTTGTGTAGAGGTTCAATTGGCTTTCCGCGCGCAGGTAATAGTCGTATTCATCGAGATTGGTGCTGTCCCTACCCCAGGCCTGACTGTAGTCAGCCTTGCGAATGGCTCCGAATTCACCCGTCATGGCCCCCACGATCTTGCCGGTCAACTCATCCTGGAGCGCCCACGGGTCGGTTCCGGCCTTGTCGAAGCGGTCTGCCCAGACATGGTCCCCCGTGTTGGCGTTGACCAACTGCGCAACAATGCGGACCCTGTCGCCTTCTTTGCGCACACTACCCTCGACGACATAGCCAACGCCCAACTCCTTGCCGATTTCGCGGATATCGCCTTCCTTCCCCTGGTAAGCAAAGGACGAGGTTCGCGATACGACCGCAATGTCGGAAAAGCGCGATAGGATAGCGATGACGTCGTTCGCCACTCCTTCTCCCAAATAGCCTAGGCTCTTGTCGGCACTCAGATCCTTGAATGGAAGCACGGCGACAGACGGGATCGTACTGGATCCCCCAGGAGACGACGTTGTCAACGGGCCATAGAGCGCCATCCACACGGCCGCTAGGGCCACCATGATAGTCGCCGCGACGCCAAGTGGCCGCCAAAGTCGCCCACTTCTGCGCCTGCGCAAAATCCGTCGGCGTGGCTGCGCGTCGATGCGGACGTGATAGACCTCAATAGGCTCTTCGATGTTCTTTACCTTCTGCCGCCCCGCCGGGTCGAAGCCAAACGCGAGCTTCTTCTCGACCTCCTTAGCCACCTTGCCTGAAACACAGATTCCGCCTGGAAACGCGAGTTGCTCCAGCCTGGCTGCGACGTTCACGCCTTCACCGTACCGGTCCTCGCCGTCAACGATGACTTCTCCGGTATTGATGCCGATCCGAACGTCAAACCGTTCCTCTTGGGGGACTGCAGCATTGCGCTCCGTCATTCCGCGCTGGAGAGACACCGCACATTCGACGGCATCGATGACACTCCCAAACTCCGCCAGGAGGCCATCGCCCATGAGCTTGAAGACGCGTCCATGGTGCCTCGTAATCTCTGGTTCAAACAGCTCGGTGCGTCGCGATCGAAGGCGTTCAAACGTCGTTGCTTCGTCTCGCTCCATCAAAGCGGAGTAGCCGACCACATCGGCGGCCAGCATTGCAGATAACCGGCGCTCCATGTGTTAGTCCCCACCTGAATTCCCGCCGAGCATTGTACATGACTCAGCCGAATATTTCACGGGAAGCTAATGAATGAGCTTCAAAAGCGGGCGCATCTTCGCGACCCTCATTTGTCTCTCTGCTCGGGGACAGACCAGATGGACTCGCATAAGGCGGAGCCCTGACCGTCTCCGGTCAGGGCTTTTTCGCAGTAATTGAAGGTTGGAAATATAGAGCAAGGACACGGCAATACGGTCCGCCGCAAAGCCTACTATCAGCAATGGCTTTGCTAGAAGATGTATCGTTGCATGGCAAATCTTATACGAAGGTATTAGGCTTTCCAGTAACAAATTGGGGGTTTTCTGTAATCGTATTTTACTTGCCCAGCTCCTTCCGCCCGCGGTCGCCGGCGACGTGTAAAACGGCTGTTCGAGGGCGCCCGGAACGCGGCGCGCAAGAAGATCAAGTATGGAAGGCGAGGGGGCGGTCATAGGGAAATTCCCTGCTCTCTACATTCAACTGTGCTGAAATCTTCTTGTCCGCAAAGCCTTTTGACAATGCCACTTTTTTTGGCTGGACCGATAGTCTCCGGTGCAGTCGTTGTGGAGCCCGGAGATAGGTATGTCGCCGTGGTCTCTTCAGGTCGGACCGAGGACTGCGATTGCCGTTCGTGGCGAGCAGGTGGACGGCCGTCCGATCACACATATTTCGGCTTTGTGCTCGAAGGATCGCATAATGTATCGGCTGGAGAACTTTGATGCCGCCGTCGTGCGGCCAGCGCATGACGATCGCATCTCACGTTGCCGGTAGCGAAACTAGTCCTTGGTTCTATGCAAAAGAAGGCGCGCACCGGTGTAGTTGCCGTTCGTGATTTCGACATCGTGGGCAGCGAACGCCGCCTTGATCTTCTCTTTCGTCGACTCCGTTGCGGATCCTGTGGATTCAAATCGGTGCACCGTTGAGAACGCAATACCCGCCTTTTCCGCGAGGTCGCGAACAGACCATTTTAAGATAGCGCGAGCGGCTCGGTTAGCTTCCGGGGTGAGTTCGGCCATCAGTAATTCCTAAAATGAATACAGGTGTAGCTAAATCGCTTGACGGGTGAGGCAAAAGCGATTACGACTACAAGTGTAGGCAACGTGCGGCGATTCTCCTAGCCGCGCGTGCGTATGTGCGCGAACTTATCATCAACAGTCAACAATTGGCGGCCTATCGGTTCGTAGGCCGATGCATCGTTGTGTGCGCCGATGCGAAGGAGCATTGCGATGGAACTGCGCCAGCTTTCCTATTTCGTTGCGGTGGCCGAGGAGCTGCATTTCGGCCGGGCGGCGGCCCGGGTGCACATCGCCCAGCCCGCGCTCAGCAACCAGGTGCAGGCGCTTGAGAAGGAACTCGGCGTGCAGCTGTTGACCCGCACAACGCGGCGGGTGGAGCTGACCAGGGCAGGGGAGGTGTTCTATGATCGCTGTGTCCGGATCCTCAGCGACGTCGATCTGTCGGCCGAGCTCACCCGCTCGGTCGCCGGCAAAAGGGTGAAGCAGATCAGGATCGGCACCGTCTATCCGGCCACCATCGGTGTGCTGCCGGCCTTTCTGGCCCGCATTGCCAGAAAGTACCCGGAGATCCAGCTGCATATTTCAAGCGGCACCACCAGCGACATCATCCGTGGCCTGGAGACCGGTCAGATCAATCTCGGCTTCATCCGTCCGCTCGAGAACATCGGCTCGCTGCGCTTCTTCTCGATGGCCTATGAGCGCTATCTACTGGCGGTGGAAAAAGGCAGTCCGCTTGCCGTCCGAAGCGAGATCGGCATCGAGGACCTGCGTGACCAAAAGATCATCTCCTTCTCCCGGTCGAACCTCTCGTACACCGAGCGCTATTTTGCGGAAGTGTTCGAGGAGCACGATCTGACGAAGAACATTGCTTATACCTGCGACGACACCTTCTCGCTTGTCTCCCTGGTCTCCGCCAGGCTCGGCATCGGCTTTGCGCCGGAATGGACGGAAGGCATGCCAAACCGCAATTTCGAGCTGAGAAAGGTGCGGGGCGTCGACTTCCGCATCGGGCTCGGCGTTGCCTGGAACAAGGAGGATCCGACCGCCGGTCGCGACGACATCATCGACATTGCAAGGTCGCTGGCGCGGCCGGGCAGTGTCACTTAGCAATTAAACAGGTTCATCCTCAAATTCTGTGATTCAGCGGCAGCATTCTCGCCCTCATCAGTTCTGGGCCGGCGCGACCGTACATTGCTCGTTTCAGCATCTTGAGGCGGTTGATCTGCCCTTCCGCTTGACCGTTGCTCCAGGGGAGCTCGATTGCATTTTTGACGGCATCGATATCCCGGCGCAAAATGCTGGCGAAGCGCATGATCGCCGTGAGTTCGGTATCAATGGCATCGTCGATCCATTCATCCAGTGCCTCCGAGCTCCTGCTGCGCAAGATGCCGTTGAAGCGCATGGCCAGGCCACGCATTATGGCGAAGACCGTCGAGCCCTGCTTCAAGGCATTGACCTTTCCGGCCTGACGATCGGTCAGCAGGCCGCGCGGTTTTATGCACAAAGCTGCGGCCACTACAGGCGAGATCATATGGCCGGTGTCAGGATCGCGGACGGGGTCTGAAACATCCATATCCGGAGTCGGCTCGTCGGGTTGATATCGTAAAACAAATGGCGGCCAACCCGGTTTCCATTTTTCCAGCATTCAGCCAGGAAAGCTTCAAAATCCAGTGGCGATGTCGGATTCAATGCCGCCCGATTTCTGTCTCGAGGTGCGTTGGAAGTAAGCCAATTCGCGATGCTGCGGCGCTCGTATCCGGTCCGCCTTGCAATCTCGCTGTAGGTGAGGCCCTGCTGGCGCAAAGCTTGAAGCGTGTCAAATATCTCCTGACGGGATTGCCTGTGCGCCAAGCGGGCACGGCGCTGTTGTGACCTGGCGCTGGCGATCGCATCTTCGGAGAGAATGGGTTGGTCTGACATGGGCGTGACCATAAACGCTCATCTGTTCCTTGATTGCCTCCCTGAGATTTTCGACCAGATGAAAACGGTCAGTTACCTGGCGGGCCTGCGGAGCGCCCTCTCGGGCTGCCTGAGCATACAAACCACAGCGATCTCGGCTAACGACCTCGACGGTCGGACGTTCTGGCAACCATGCTTTTGCGCTCTCGACGCTGCGGTCGTCCAGAACATCGACGACCGAATGACGCTCGAGATCGACCATGATCGTGTCGACACAGTCCCCGATCCCATGCTTGTGCTTGACCGTAACCTATACGTCCGGACCGCCAGCCGGGCCTTTTTTACGACCTTCAAAGTCGACCGCGACCAGATAATCGGGCAGCACCTTTACGAACTCGGCAATCGGCAATGGGACATTCCTGAACTGCGCCGCCTGCTCGAAGAGGTGATCCCGAAGAGCACGGCGGTGGTGGACTATGAGGTAGAGCAAGACTTTCCGAGCATCGGCCGGAGGACGATGCTCGTCAGTGCGCATCGGCTGTTCCATCCCGACAACAACAGCCGCACCTTGCTGCTCTCGATTGTGGACGCGACAGAGCGACGCCAGCATGAGGCCGAGAAGGTTGTGCTCCTCGGCGAACTCCGGCATCGAATGAAGAACCTGCTCGCGCTGGTCCAGGCGATGGCGCGCCAGACCACGGCCGTCGGCCGCTCTGGCGAGGAATATCGCGATGCTTTCCTCGGCCGATTCAATGCGCTTATACAAGCCCATGATGCTGCCTTCTCGCAAGACGGCGGAAAGGACCTGCAGGAGGTGGTTCAGCGAACGCTTGAGCCTTATGCAGAAGGTCCGACAGGGCTCCTCGTCGAATCGGGGCCTGACGTCTCTCTCGCGTCGGGGCAGATCATGTCGCTGAGCCTGATCCTGCACGAACTCGCGACCAATGCGATCAAATATGGCGCGCTCTCGACTCCCACCGGACAGATTCGTGTCCGCTGGGCGGTCGAGGAGGCGAGCGCTCCAAGCCTGAGACTGGTCTGGCAAGAGAGTGGCGGGCCCCGGTTGCGCCGCCGGCCTCTTCGGGGTTCGGCACACGGCTCATCGAGTTCGCTGTTAGCCGCGAGTTGGGCGGACGGGTGGAACTGAACTATGCACCAGCGGGTTTGGCGGTCGAGATCGTTGTCCCATTAGGATCGGTCTCATGACATCGAGGCTGGCCTCATGCGAAAGATCGTGCTTGTCGTGGAGGACGAGTTCCTGATCGCGATCGATCTCAAGCTGCTGCTTGAACGGCGCGGCTGGAGCGTGCTCGGCCCCGCGACGACGGTTAAGGAAGCGCTTGGACTGTTGGATGACAAATTACCTGCCGTGGCAATTCTCGATGTCAGCCTTAAGGATGGCGCGGTGACCTCGGTGGCGGAGGCACTGCGGGCGCGCAACGTACCGTTCGTCGTGGCAAGCGCCTATAGCAGACCGGAGCTTATCGGCGGCGACATCCTGGGCGGTGCACCCAATGTCGGCAAGCCGACTGAGGAGCGACGCCTGATGATTGTCCTCGAACAAGCTGTCCGATCCTGACCTGCTGTCCACTCGGTCTTTCTTTCAATCCGGCTTCGTCATGAGAGGCCTGCCGACTTTTGTCGCGAGCGGCAGCTTTGGGCTGATCGTTCCGGTCAAATCGCGTCGCATTGGGCGGAGGGCGGAAGTTCGCTGTGCAGTGGACGAACGGCCGATTGCCCAGGAAACTATTCGTCGCGCCGCCGCATCCTCGGAGCCCTGTGAGCCCCCCGCGGTAAAACGCTCAGCTTGAATGAACGCGGAGAACCGCTTTGATCTATGCGCGACGTAGACAATGCGCGTAATGTGTTCCGGCCAATTCTATTTGCATTAGAGACCTAGCGGGAGGAAATGATGGCAAACAGCAAAAAGCGAAACGAAGATCCGGTTGAAGGCTCCAGGGAGACGATTGAACGCGAACTGGAGCGCGATCAGAGCGGGACGGGGTCACCGAATCAAACCATCGATGATGACGAAGATCGAGTTCGAAGCCGCGCCTACGAAATCTGGGAGCGCGAGGGCCGACCTGAAGGAGGCCATGAGCGCCACTGGGATCAGGCAAAAAAAGAGCTTGAAGATGAAGGACGGAATTCGCCGCGGTAGGCCCAGGGTGTCCTCCAGCCTTAACAGGTACTTGCGGAAGCCGCCACGGCTGGCTGTCACGAGACGCTGATCAGTTGGCGCAGGTCTTCCACGTCTCTAACGCCCGCCTGGTAGAGACTGAAGATTTTTGCTGCCAGTTTCTCCGCCGCAACATCGTGTGAGGTGCCGGCGGTCGAGTTCCTCCTGGAGGAACTGAGACAACAGATTGACTTCATCCGGTTGAAGGGAAGCGGCATATCGGCGCATGGTTCGGCCTCCTCTCCCGAAGGCGAATGGGCGAACCAAATTCGCGGCCGTCGGGTGAACCTGCTCTACTGAAATTGTACGCCGTTGGCGTACGGTGACCAAGAGCCGAGAATCATTGCTTGGGAACGAAATGCAGGCACCGGGGTTCTCAATACGGCCTTTGAGGAGGTCCGAAAATGAGAGAAGTATCTTGGCGTACCCCACTGTGGGTGACGCTGCAAAACGGCATGAAACGCCAGTTCTGCGGGCCCTACGACACCCCTTGATTTCCTGGAGAATGAATGGCCGAACCACGGAGTGCAGCACGCACGGGCGGTCAAAGCCTGTCGTGAAGCGTTGCATCATCCGGCATATGCCAATTCCGCAATAAACTGCTTCAGGGCGGCGTGCATCGAAGCGTCATTTGCATGGAGTGAAACTGGAAATCTGGGCTCCCGAACTGAATCGAAGCTGGCGGGTCGGCATACATAAATTCGCTTCGGAGCCCTTCGTGCTCGGTGGCCCGATCAATCGCACTGCCTTCACCGCCTGGGTCGAGCAATGCCTGGCACCAACCCTCAAAGGCGATATCGTCATTTTCGATAATCCCGGCAGCAGCCACAAGGGCAAGCCGGCGCGCAATGCCATCCGCGATCTCGGCGCCCATCTGTTCTTCCTGCCGCCTTACAGTCCCGATCTCGATCGAGATGATGTTCGCCAAACTCAAGACCCTGCTGCGCAAATCCGACGAGCGTAGCGTCGAGGCGACATGGCGGCGTGTCGGCGAAGTCCTTAAAGCCTTCAGCCCGCACGAATGCGCCGCCTATCTCAGGCATGCAGGGTATGCTTCAATATAAACCTGACAGACTTAACCCAAGGATTTCCGGATCGAAGTTCACACCGCGCGACGTCGTCTTGGCGGACGGCTCATCGTGAATGTATCCGGTTTTATCCCGCGTTCGATTTCTTTCCACGTCACAGGTGCCGCGACGGGAAAGCCCGGACGAGCTCTGGGCGAATAGGTGCCGACTGCGGTGGTGCCGCGGCCATTCCTGAGGTAATCGAGGAAAAGTTTGTTCGGCCGGTGCGAAAGCTGTGCCGACGTGACGTAGCGGTCGGGATCGCTGCTGGCGAACTGCTGCGCCAGGCGCTTCGCATAGGCATGCACCGCATTGTGGGCCATTTTCTCCTCGAGAGGGGCCATCAGATGAACGCCCTTGCCGCCGGTAAGCTTCGGCCAGGCCTTGAAGCCCTCGGCATCGAGCAAGTCTCTCAGTCGAAAAGCAGTGTCGACGACGAACTCCCACTCGATGCCTTCGCCGGGATCCAGATCGAATATCAGCGTGTCGGCGTGTTCGATATCGTCGACCGTCGCCGCCCAGGGATGCAGTTCCACCGCACCGATTTCGACAAGGCCCAACAACCCCGCTAAGTCATCGACCCATAACCGCACACCTTCGCCGCCCTCGCGTTTCTCAATCCGGAGCTGATGGACCTCCGGCGGTATCGGCGGCAGCGGCCCCTTGTGGTAAAAGGTGGTGCCATGGACGTGCCGCACGAGCTTCAGCGGACGGCCGCCGAGGAAATGAAGGGCGCGATCTGCCACGCGCGTCCAATAGGCTGTGAGGTCTTCCTTCGAAGGGACAACCGCATCCGGCAACAACTGCAATATATTTGCGCGGGAAACGCGGCCAGTGGCCGACGCGGCCCCTGGCGCCTTTTTTGGAGCTCTCGATTCTTGCAGGCCCTTGAAGACGGGCTCGCGCAATAGGCCGTCATCGGTCACCCCCCCGTAGTCGACCTCAGCGCAGACCTGCGGTTCGACCCAGGTCGCCTTTGGCTTGTTGATTTCGTGGGAGAGGGGGCTCTTGCCGATGATCAGCGGATTGAGCCGCTCGCGCACTTCTCGTGCGCCGGCAAGCGTGTAGCCCGTTTGAGCCTTGCCGGCATAGACGAGGCGGTCGCCCTCCCAACGCCCGAGATAGAGCGAGGCAATTCGGCGAGGTTGCGCACCAAGCTTTTCGACGAAGGCGATGATAGGAAGCGCCGCTCGCTTCGTGCACTTCGTCTTCGTCCAGATTTCCTGCCGTCCCGATCGGTAGGGCGCGTCTTTGCGCTTGGACACGATTCCTTCCAAGCCCATCATGCAGGCGTGCTCGTAGACCTCGTCTCCTTCATGGACGTCGAGATGGTCGACATAAGCGAGGGTGGCGGCGCGGTCGTCTATGAGCTCGCGGAGCACGCGCTTGCGCTCGACCAGGGGCACGCTTCTGAGGTCGTATCCGTCCAAATAGAGCAGGTCGAACGCCTGGAACGTCAGGTGCGGCGATGAAGGTTTCGCGAGCTCGCGCCGAAGCGCTTGAAAGTCGGGAAGGCCGGTCTTGCCGAAGACGGTAGCCTCGCCGTCCATCACCAGCTCGTGGTCTGCGAGTGCCTCCGCGGCCGTCGCGATTGACTTGAATTCCTTTGTCCAATCAAGACCCCTTCGCGTGTAGATCGTGACCTTGCGCCCGCGGATGTGCAGTTGTGCTCGGTAGCCATCAAACTTGATTTCATGCAACCACTCCGGACCGTCGGGCGGTCGTTTCTTCAGTGTTGGATGACAAGGCTCAATGAAGGCGGGGAAGGTGGCCCTCTTCGCGCCCATATTGGCCAGACGACCGGGAGAGGCCGCTTGTCTGCCGGCTTGTGGCCGCGCGTTCTTGGCATGCCGATCCAAAACATGCCTCCCTGTTCTGAATGAGCGTTCAATCCTTACGCGCGAGAATCGTTCCCGAGAGTCCTTCGTTTCAAGGATGCAACGGTTTCGCACGTAAGCGAGTTTAGTGGGTGGGCTTTGCGTAGTTGTCGACGAAACGACAGCGCTGGCGGGGGGTACGCCCCAACGGAGTGGTCTACATGGCGCAGAGTACCAAGCAAAAGCTGATGAAGGCGAGCGATATCCCTGCCTTCGTCGAGGAGGTGATCAAAACCGGCTGCAACATTTGCGCCGTCGGCTACGACAAATACGTCGTCGGAGACGCAGACCTGTCGCCGGGTGACTATGAGAAAACAAAGCCCAGGCTGAAGAAAATCGAGGATACCTACGGCGACCGTGATTTCCTCAAGTTTGAAATCGTCGCTTACCTTCGCTCAATTGGTCGGCATGTCGACCTCGGCGACAATGGATCCGAGTAGGAGGGTCAGCAAAAAGCCCGGCCACAATGGCGAGGCAAATGCCGGATCCTATTGCCTTTGTTGGAGGCGGGGACGTAGCCAAGAGATGCAGCTAGCCAGAGACGCTATCTGCCGTTTGATCAAAGAGGAAGGTCTGACCACGCGATTCCGGTGCGCCTCTTCAAAATACATCGGCAAGCACGCTTCGTCCGATCAAGCATAGTCTTCGACACGCGGATCACATCATCGTCGACAAGCGCGTCGCGGATTTCCTTCGGGCATTGTCGAGCGCCTTACTCGGCTTCCATTTCGAAAGTGCGGTACTCGCCACTTCGCTCCGCGTGAGATGAGCGGGCGCTCTACCGCAAGCCGAGCCGGCGGAGAGTGAGCACGTCTTTGGCGGCGCCAAGGCCCAAGAAAAAACAACTCTTAGTGAATAGTAGGTCCGCTCACGGTCTGCGCTTCTGCGACAATTCTGGTTGGACGCAAAGACAGCTCGAAACTGGATGTGCATGCCAGATTTAACGGGAGGATTGCTCATGAAGCCCAGGATTTCTGTACTGACGCTTGGCGTCGCAGATCTTGAGCGGTCTCTCGCTTTCTATCGTGACGGCCTGGGACTGCACACCCCAGGCATCATGGGCCGCGAATTCCAGCATGGCGCCGTCGCGTTCTTTGATCTTTCGAACGGTGTCAAACTTGCTATCTGGAATGAGGACGATTTGGCTCACGATAGCGGCCTGACGAAAGGGCCCACCAGCAGCACATCATTCTCGATCGGTCACAACGTCTCGCAGCGAAGCCAGGTGGATGAAGCCATGGAACAGGCACGCGAAGCCGGCGCGGCCATCGTGAAGCCTGCCCAAGAGACATTTTATGGGGGATATGCGGGCTACTTCACCGATCCCGATGGTCACCTGTGGGAGGTCGTGTGGAATCCGGCCAATATGCCGGAGGGCGACTGACTTGAGCCGACCGTCCGTGAGGCTGAGGCTTCCGCAAAGAGCGACGCTGCCAATTGTTTGCCCGTTAACCCACGTGATCGACGGCAAGTGCCTGCGGTAGCGGTTTGATGAGCGACTTGGCAGATACGGTCGGATCCAGCCAGTCGGCTCAGGCGCGGGAAAATTTTTCGTAAACGCGACGAACCAGCTGGAGAAAAAGGAGCGCTCGCCGAAGCTGGAGCGCTGCAGTTGTTGGACACGTGCGGTTGCCCCTTTAGATCGAGAGGAGAACAACCTCCGAAATAGGAACACTATGCAAACCGCTTATTCGCTGGAAAATTCCGTCAACTGGACAAGTCATCGCATAGGTCCATGTCGAGCGTTCGGTTATCGCGTTCCGACCCACGAAGTGGAAGCTGTTTCGTAAGGAGTAGCTTCCGGTGCGCGTGGCATCGCTTTGAAAACATGGGAGCGCGGAAATCGGAAACGGACTCTTGATCAGGCGAGTAATTTCGGAAAATGTGGTCAAAGAGAATGGCTGTTCCGATATCCCGTCATCCGCTTGCGTTGCGGCAATAAATTACAATTGCAAACAATGAACGTTTGATGCTTTCGAATAAGCTTGCTGGATTAGAAGGCGTGTTTGGGGCTGCGGGAAAGCTATTCTTGCGGCGGGGGTTTGAGCCAACGCGCTTTTAGAATAGTATTCTCATGCGCGACGTCGACAAGCGGTCCGATGGACATGGTTTAGCAACATTCGCGAGCGCTCCAGTGGCTTTGGCCGCGCTTCATATGTTCGAGCAGCCCAGTTTGGTCAAAGTGCAGGAATTTCGGCCGGAAGGAGGGCGGTGGGCGGTTATTTCTGAGAGATTTCCGGGGAGTGTCCTCCTCAGCCGATCTCATGCGGATTGCCAGCGCCTGCCTCGGTTTCTATCCTGACGCATAGAGCGCACCCGCTGGTGCCCTGAAACGCGAGGACACTGGAGGCGGAGTCCAGCTGCCTTAAGATTGGAACACCATGAAAGCACCGTGGAAATACCTTGCCCGATTGACGTCGCGGCGACCATCGGCGGAAGCGCAAGGGAGTTCGATTGGGAGTGACAGCGATCCCACGGCTCTCGGAAGCGAAGTGGAGCATACGCCCGCACCTCCATCCAATTCGACGGTAGCTGTCAGCCAGCCTCCCCACGAGGAGGATGTCCCTGTTGATCATGGGTCGGTTGCATCGGATCAGGCGAAAGCCGATGACGGCGCCACCCACGCATTAAAACCGCCGATCGATGCTGAAGAGGCTCGAACACAGGCGCGTGATGAAGCCAACCATTCGGGTGCCGAAGAGAATTCGTTGGTGCCGAAAAGCACGGCAAACACAAAGTCGCAAGGCAAACCGCGGATAAAGCGTCGAGAACGTGGGAAGAGAGCCAACGGCCAGGTGGCCGCCCAGAGCGTTGTCGCCCCAAAGCAGCATAAAAGCGTGCCACCCTCGTCTTCACGGGACCTGTTTTTCAAGGAATTGGCAAGCCTCGACAAGGAAATCAAAATGCTGAGGACCCAACTCACTCACAAGCTTCATCAGCAGAACGTTCAGCTCAAGAAGATGCTTGAGCGCTTCGACGTTTCGTGAGTTGGCGGCGCTTTCGATAAGTGCGCACTTGTTCCGTCCCTGCTCGGCGGCAAAGCCCGATTGCATCGGTTCGAGAGCCTGCTGAGCAGGCAGCTCTCGGTGGAATTGCTTCAGCGTATATTTCGCCGCTACGGGTGCTGCGCCTCAGGACGGGCTCAAGGCGAGTCAAACATCAACTATCCGTAAAGCAGGACTTTGATGGTTGTGTTGACTCTGTGCAGCACTCAGCCGAAAACAGGCGATCACTAAAGGAGGGAATTGCTGATGGCTGACGAGAGTAATGCGGCACCAGTTGCTGCGCCTGTAGCGGACGCGGAAGTGAAAGCACCGACGGCCAAGAGGCAGAGGTCGCCACGGCCTCAGAAGGCGGCTTCCGAACCAGCTCAATCAAAGACGCCGGCCGCTAAACGCAGAGGGTATAGCGAGCAAGAGAAGAGCGAGAAGCTGAGGCTGATCGAGACGCAGGTCGGCGAAGGTGGCACCCTCAAGGACGCGATCAAGAGCGCCGGCATATCAGAGCAGACCTACTATCATTGGAAAGCTGCCGCGAAGCCTGCCGAGCCAAAGGGCACCAACAGCACCAAGCCGGTCCCGGCCGGCGACGAATTGGCAGACCTTGTCCAGCTCGAAGAGGAAAACCAGAGGCTCCGCAAACGATTGGCGGAGAAACTGCGAGCGGAAAATGCCGAACTGCGCAAGAGGCTCGGTCTCGACTAACAAGGACCGGCAATGCGGCTGGGAACAGTCTCTTCGGCGATCCTCCGTGCTGCGCCAAACGCTTTTATCCCTATTTGGCATTGTCACGGCAAACGAAAGCCTGCTGTTCCCCCGCTCTTGTCGGGTGGGAGGCGCACCGGCTGCGAGGCTGGCGAGCAGTTGAAGCGCGATCGGAACGGCTGTATTGGTGCGCCAGCAGAAATGCAGCGGCGCCAGTCGGCGTTCATTTTTCACGGTGCTTGGGATCGGAAGTAGATGAAGACGCCACAACGGAGATTCGTTGTTGAATTCAAGTCGGGGCGACGCCAGCCAAAAGCTCAGACAAACTCAATCTGGGGAGACACGGATCTCAAGGCTTTGGCCCGCGAAGTGGAAGATACGGCGCCGCATCTGTTCGATTCAAATGAAGCACCTGGAACGATTGACTCGGACGAGACTAGGCCGGCGGATGATCCGATCAATGCAGAGTCTGCCAAAGAACGCGCCGACGATTTGGACGCCGCAGTAGCAGCGATACCATTTGCCAAAGGCGCAAAGGTCGAAATCTCGAAGCACAATGATGCCGATCATACGGCCGAAGCGGTTGTGCAGGTGCAGGAGAGCCCACCTGCACCGCAGCCGCGAACGACATCAACCGACACCTCTCGAAAGCGTGCCAAGCGCGCCGCAGCCCAGACGATCGCGCACAACCCGAAGCTTGACCACGAGGGTCGAAGGGCGCAAACCAGGCCAATCGAGAATCCGGTCCTGCTCGACGAGCTTGCTGCCCTGGAAGTGGAGAACAAGCGCTTGAAGAGGTTGCTGGCCAAACAGCTTCGTGCACAGAACCTTCGGCTGAAGAAGATGCTCGAACGCTTTGATGCCGAAAAGCGAGGTGGCACCGGCGTCGGCGCAAAGAACCCGCTGCGGCGCGAGTTCCGCGGATAGCCGCGCGCGGCCTGCGCTACCTCGAGGTCACCTTCCGGATTTCGAGGCTTTGCACTCGATAAATGAAAGTGGTCGTGTCTAAAGGAAATGCGAACCCGAGATTGCTAAGCCAGGCGGAACGTCGAGGTCGGCACTTGCAGTGCAGCGGCGATGCGCCTGAGCCTGGCGGGATCGACATCGGCACCCAATTCGATCCTTGTAATTTCGGCGGCGGTGAGACCGCAGGTCAAGGAGAGGTTCTCGACGCTGTATCCCATGGTCTCGCGAGATTGCTTGACCGCGCCCCCTATATCGACGCGGCCGCGGCATTTGGCAGCGTCCAGGTTGCTCATAGCATTTGTCATGAAATGACTCCTTCGATAATGCGCCAGGAGCGCGCGCTTTTTTCTTGGAGGGAGCCTGCCATCGATCTGTCGGCAGGATCGTTGATGTTGCACTGCAATATAGGTCCAAAAAAGTCGGGTTACAAGATCCGCAAGGTGGCGTTCTGCCCTATGAAAGAGACGCTAGTGATCCGCGACATGAACGTCGAAAGCTACCGGAAACGCTCAGCCGTTTGGGCCAGCCAGGGCGACGGACTAGCCGCCTTCCCGCGACCAAAAACGGAGAAGCGGCGGCGGCTGGATTCGGGCCAACACGAGGCGCTATATCGACGCGCTCCAATTCTGGCGCACATCCGTCGAGCAATCCGAGAGGACCGGCCGGCCGAGTTCCGGGAACGGGACGGCCGGACGGAAGAGCGATTTCGCGGGCTGGAAAACGAGGTCCGGAGGATCGACAACCTGATATATCCGTCACGATTACTGAACAATCGACGGCGACGATCACGACAGCGATCAAGGAACTGCAATCGCTCCTCAACCAGCAATCAGGCGGCCTGAAGGTCGTGCGTGAGAACCTTCAGCGCATCGAGGCCAGCCAGCGCGACGGCGCGCAGCTGCGGCGTTGAAGCCGTGTCCAAACAGGAGAATGGCAGCGCCCTGAGGGAACGGGGGCGCCGCCGTGCGACCGGTCGGAGGGGAAAGAGCCGGCCGCTTCTTCGCGAAGGAGTCGCTTCTGCGTGAGCGACGATGCACAACCCGTCAGCTTTCAGATAGTTCCAAACAGAGATTGGACTTGATCAGGCCTCGGCGCGATTTATAGGTAAGCGACGTTCGAAGCGGTTCCCTTGAATGGACAGGGCAATTGCGCCCCAGCTAGGATGAAGAATACGTCCGTTCGGAGCTGCAGCTGTCCCCCGCTGCAGCTCTATTTGTGTCAGGCCGTCTCTCGGGCTTGAGAAGCGGGGCTGCCGCTTCGTCTTCACCCGGCCACTAAACCGTGCCAATCGTCGCCGAAGAGACAGCACGGGTGCGGGGGTGTCAAAATCGTGAGAAGCCAAAGTGACAGCAACTCGTTAGCGTGAGACCTCGGTCCTATTCCGAACCGGTTGTACGCGCTTATTTCACTGAAATGTCCAAGAGAGCCTTGACGATAATCATTCTATTGCTGGTCTTCGTCATGCTCGTGATCGCGATCTATGGCTTTCTTGGGATTCGGCAACAGCTGATCTAGCAGAAGACCTATGGCCCAAGAAAAGCAGCGCTCCGGCAGATGCGACCCGGAGCGCTGCAGTTGTCCGACATGTGCGATTGTCCGCAAGTCGAAATCCAGAGGAGAACAACCCTTCTTAAATAGGAACACCTTTCAAACAGCGTGCTGGCCGGAATGTTCCTGAAAAAATAGAGTGCCGAGTTTTAATGCCGGCAAATATTAATTCGGCTCCAACAAAGGCTGCTGTGGCAGGGGACTGTCGGGCCCGCCATCGTCATGTGGCCACCAGCTTGCCAATCGTCTCCCGGGCTTCCCTAGCCTGGCTACCGTCGAGACGGGCGATGAGCATCTGGAGCAGTTCGTGCTCCGAAATGCCGCTCTCTGGCGGCAGATACGTGGCAATGTCCTTCTGACAATCCCAGATCAGCTGCTTCATCTTCTCTTTGTCGGCCATGCCGCTCCGAATAGCACCGCCGCCTCAAAGTGCGAACCATGCAGAGGCGAATAGTGCAATCACAATAAGAAGAATTATGATGCCAGCAAGGTTGAGCGAGCTCATTCATACTTCCTCGGCAGGTCAACACGCCACCCGGAGCGAAGTTCTCAGCCTTGCCGAACTGTGAGCGGTCCATGTGCTTCATGTTCTAAAGTGATTAAGGCAGTCTCAGCCTTTCGAATTAATCCGGACGTCTCGCTGGACGGGAAAAGCCACTTGGCAAATATTGTATCTGCTCGCAGCGCGCTGGAGCACGAAAGGTAATGAGCTAGGTTTTAAGCAACAATTTAGAGCAGACCCCGCCACGAGCCAGCGGGATATCGGTGGCGGGGTCGCTTGCGGCGAAAGGTCAATGCCGCGGCGGTGCCTCAAGGCGCAAATTCCATTCGGGCCGGTGCTCGAAGCAAAACCAGTTCGGGCCCGCCCGCCCTGCGGCGAAGCCAAAGGTGCCCAATTTCGTGCAGCTCGAGTGCTCGCAGTAGTGGACAATCGGCCCGGACGCAAATGGGGCTTGGCTCTCAGTTCGTCACTCATCCGTTTGATCCTCCTCCTCGGCCGGCGCCAAACTGCTGCTCGAAAGCCTCTTCCCAATTGGGATACCAAGGACGATTTTGGACGGAGGCAACACTCAAACTGCATTGCTCACGTGAATCAAACTGCGTGGGCGGGCGCGCAGCCGTGTCCCTTCAGCCAAAATCTGGATGCGCTTTGCGAGTCGGTGAGCTAGAAAGGCCTCTCGGACGCTCGGAGAGGCGTTCAGTCAGGAGCCCGACCATGATCAAGATGAGCGTCTACTATCCGGCCGATGGCGGCTCGAAGTTCGATCACGACTACTACCGCACCCGCCACATGCCACTGATCCAGGAACGGCTCGGCGATGCCTGCCTGCGCTACGAGATCGAGAAGGGCCTAGCGGGCGGCGAACCTGGAAGCGCGCCGGAGTTCGTTGCGGCGTGCCACGTCTACTCGCCGAGCCTGGAGATATTCCAGGAGGCGTTAGGTCCCCACCGGGCGGAGATCCGCGCGGACGTCGCCAACTATACCGACATCGCGCCCATCGTGCAGATCAGCGAAGTCGTTGGAGGGTAGGGGGCTTCGGCGCGTGAGGTGAGCCTTTGGTGACCTAGCCCATTTGTGCAGCTGTTTCCGCTTAGGCCGCTGCACTACGATCAAGTGTCGTGGCAAAAAGAACGTCGAAGAAGAAGCCTCCCAACATCCCTCCGACCGATCCTCTGCCGGCGCGCTTGGATACCTGCTTGCAACGGTCGTCAACAAGCCGCCGAAGGGGCCGGACTGGGCCTACGAAGTGAAATGGGATGGGTACCTATCGCGGTGCACATCGAGCCCCGCCGGGTGCGAATACTCACGCGCGCGGGTACGATTGAACCGACAGATTTCCCTCTATTGTCGGCGATGTCCGGCGCCTTGCTGTGAAGACGGCCATCCTCGACGGCGCGGCGGTCGTGCTCGATGGTAAGGGCCGCTCGGACTTCGGCATGCTCCCGTGGGCGCTCGGCCGTCTGCCGTCAGCAGTTGAAGCCGGCGCCATCGTCTTCTATGCCTTTGATCTCCTCTACCTCGACCGCCGCGATTTGCGCCGCTTGCCTCTGCGTGAGCGCCGGCGGCTGCTCGAGCCGATCGCCGCCGGCCGGGAAGGGGCGGTTCGCCTTTCGGAGGAGGTGCAGGCCGACGGAGACGAGTTCTTTCGCATTGCCTGCGCGCACGGCCTCGAAGGCATCGTCGCCAAGCATGTCGAGAAGCCGTATCGCTCCGGTCGCGGCGAATGGTGGCAGAAGATCACCTGCAAGCGGCGTGATAGTTTCGTCATCGTTGGCTTCGAGCCATCGACCGTGCCAGGTCATCTCGGCCGTCTGCTGGTGGCGGCGCTGAAAGACGACGACCTTGTCTATGTCGGTGGCTGCGGTACCGGCTGGTCAAACCAGCTTTCGCGCGAGCTGCGCTTGCTCGAGGGCATGGCGACGAAAACGCCGCCCGTGGCCCTGCGGAGGAAAGGCGCCGTCTTCGTCGAGCCGGAGCTGGTCGCCGATGTCGAGTATCGCGCCTGGACGGGACGGGAAGCTTCGGCATGCAGCGTTCAAAGGGATCTGGGAGCTTGGGGATGATGCCACGATATTTACTCTCCAATAGCAAGTTGGCGCTGGTTCTCCGCTTTCCTATAGAGAACTATATATATCCAGCGGCATCCTGTAGTGGCAAACTTTACGCGTCTCATCGATAAGTAGGGGAGGGGCGTTCATGCCGGAAATGCCAAAAGAAGTGCCGTCAAAGAGCGACGATGATCGGCGGGAATTTCTAAAAAATTGCGGTCGTTTCGCTATTGTGACACCTCCGACCGTAACAATGCTGCTTTCAACCAGCCTGACGTCAAATGCAATTGCTAAGTCTGGCGGCGGGGGCGGCGGCGGGAAAGTTAAAGGCAACAACGGTTGGGGCAACGGCCCGGATCCAACGAACCCGGGCAGCTCCCATGGCGGTGGCGTTTCACAGGGCGGTCCCGGCGCGGGCAATTCGCAAAGCGGTACCAAGACCGGCGGAGCTCGTTAGTCCAGTCAGCCTAGCTGATCGAAGAAGGACGTTGCTTCTCAAGCTCGCGCTTCGCCATCAACGCTACGCCTTCGATCAGCATCCGTGATGTTGCGGCGCGCTCAGTATCTGCACGGCGTTTCTGCAGTTCCTCCACCTTCTTCATCTCTGAGGTGAGGTTGTCTCGGAAGGCGTCGATCCAAGCAGATCCTTCATCTCCTTTCGTTGCGGCGACTTCGACTATCAAGCGCTGGAGCATCATGAAGGTGGCTTGGACCGTGGCGCGCATTTCCGAGTCTGTCATTCCGGTCTCCTATTTTGGAATTGCTCCCAAGCAAAAATACAACCGGAAGTCCAGTAAAAATGCTGTCATGACCTTGTGCGGTGGCCGATAACGGCAAATGGAAAGCGGGTCACGGAGTCCCGAAATAATTCCCGAACTGACCTTCTGGACCTGCAGCAATGCCTTAAGTCTCAGCGCGTCCAGAAATTAGCGCGTTCGGCTGTTTAATGAAAGAAACCCCGCCTTTACGGCGGGATTGCTCAATGGCGCCATGCAGTTTTCAACGGTTGTTCCGAACAGGTGACGACCTAGCGAAGATCCTCCGGGTTTTGCGCCGGCCTCAATTCGATTTCTTTTGCTGAGCAGCTTGCATCCGTATCAGGTTAAGCCTGAGCTCATCGGCGCTGATCTGCGTAATTGCCTCAAGCGCCGAATTGCAGTGTTTACTAAACACTGCATGGAACTCGTCCGGATTGCCGAGCTCGAACATTTTCGTAGGGACATCCGAAATCCGATGTAGCGTGTGCGCCGGTTGGGCGGGAGTGATGAAGGCCTGAACTCCCCCATCGAGAGGTTCCTCAACCTGTGCACCTATGATCTCACCCCGCTCGTCCCTAATGAGTATCATGTTCCTCGTCTTAGGCATTGCCGCCTCCCGTCAGAGTGAAGAAGGTTGAGTTCCAACCAGGGCTATAGCTGTTCTCCACGAGTGCGTAATACCACCAGTCTGTTCCACCGTTCGCGTAAAGAAATCGCTTCTGGTGCCTAGTGGTTTCCAATTGTGTGTAACCAGTGGGCGTGGGGAAAGTGTCAAACGGTAGCGGTGATGCCTGAATCCACTGAGCACCCCGGTCTTCGCCAGTACCGTGTGGAGCAAATCTGACGTAAACCCACGTGGAATGGCCGTTTGCAAGCCAAAACTTACCTAAATTATTGAATGCCATACGAGTATCCCTCCATTAAATCTAAGATTAAAAGAGAAGGCACTATTTAGACTGGCTATCACATAGTATCATTTTGCAACTGCAATATTGCGCCTATTTTCCCATGTCTGATTGGTTTTGGCTGTTCCTCGTGGAACTCTACGGGGCGCGTCTAACCCATCCGGTTAGGACGAAGCGACAGCATTCTTTCCCTATGTCGCTGGGCTTGAAGAGCGAGTCCCTCGTACGCGTCCGACGGGAACCGTTGCGATACACGTCTTTCGTGCGATGCGAGGGCTGACCGACAGCGCAATTTTATAAGTGATCGACCTGAACCGGTTTTCCGTCCAATATTATCTTCAACGGCCGGATGATGTCGGCCGGGTCCAAGAGATTATCCCTAAAATCACCCTCGGGAAGTGTGTCAGCTCGGGTGGCTGCGACTGGAAGGTCAATCACCACATCCTTTGCCCGATTACCTGCCTGGTATGCCGATCTGCTCGCGCATGTCGCGGATGGCGTCGCAAGATAGACCGCCGGCACCCATTCGCCGGCAAGATCCAGTACAAGCACGAGCGAGGCGGCGTTGCGGGCGGCGATGGCGCGGCTGCTCGACGGCCGCCCCGAGCGCACCGACGGCGCGCTCGGGGCGGCCGAAGCGCGTCGCCGGCGGTCCTACCCGAGGGCTGGACGCGACGGACCTCATCCTTGCGGCCACCCTTTCGGGCGCTGGTCTCGCCTATATCGGCGAGTACTCGCTTGCTGCGCATATGGCTGCCGCGCCTTATTCCGGTGCTGGAAGAGTGGTGCCCCGCTTATCCCTGGCTCAGTCTCTATTTTTCGCAACGCCGTCACATGCCCGCCAAACTGCGCGCCTTCATTGACCTGATCAGGGAACAAGCCGTTTGACCAATGGGGTAAAATTGCGCCAAATCATGGGGAGCATGCGCCAGCCCAATTGATGCCGCTCAATCGACTTGGCGGACAGGCTGCTTTTGGACGCGCACAATCGAGGAAGAGGAGATTACCATGGATCAGAAGAGCGATAGTGCGGGCAAGTGTCCCGTCGCACACACGGCACCGAGAGGCAGATCGAACCGCGACTGGTGGCCGGATCAGTTGGACGTCCAGGTTCTGCACCGGCATTCCGGTCTTTCCGATCCGTTGGGCAATACGTTCAACTACGCCGAGGAGTTCAAGAAGCTCGACCTCGATGCGCTGAAGCGGGACCTGCATGCGCTGATGACGGACTCACAGGACTGGTGGCCGGCCGACTTCGGCCACTATGGCGGGCTCTTCATCCGCATGGCCTGGCACAGCGCCGGCACCTACCGCATCACCGACGGCCGTGGCGGCGCCGGCCAGGGTCAGCAGCGTTTCGCGCCGCTCAACAGCTGGCCGGACAACGCCAATCTCGACAAGGCCCGACGTTTGCTGTGGCCGATCAAGCAGAAGTATGGCAACAGGATTTCCTGGGCGGATCTGTTGATCCTGACCGGCAATGTCGCGCTCGAATCCATGGGCTTCAAGACCTTCGGCTTTGCCGGCGGCCGGGTCGACGTATGGGAACCCGAGGAACTGTTCTGGGGACCGGAAGGCACCTGGCTAGGCGACGAGCGCTACAGCGGCGAACGGCAACTCAGCGAGCCGCTTGCCGCCGTGCAGATGGGCCTCATCTACGTCAACCCGGAAGGCCCGAACGGCAATCCCGATCCGGTTGCTGCCGCGCACGATATCCGCGAAACCTTTGCCCGCATGGCTATGAACGACGAAGAGACGGTGGCGCTGATCGCCGGCGGCCACACCTTCGGCAAGACGCATGGCGCGGGCGATCCCTCGTTCATCGGTGCAGACCCGGAAGGCGGCGCGATCGAGGATCAGGGTCTCGGCTGGAAGAGCACCTTCGGCACGGGCGTCGGCAAGGACGCGATCACGGGCGGGCCGGAAGTGACCTGGTCGCAGACGCCCACCCGCTGGAGCAACCACTTCTTCGAAAACCTGTTCAACCACGAGTGGGAACTGACCAAGAGCCCCGCCGGCGCATATCAATGGAAGGCAAAGAACGCCGAGGCTTCCATCCCCGATGCCTATGACGCCTCCAGGAAGCATGTTCCGACCATGCTGACCACGGATCTGTCGCTGCGTTTCGATCCCGCTTACGAGAAAATCTCGCGCCGCTTCCTCGAAAATCCGGACCAGTTCGCCGACGCTTTCGCCCGCGCCTGGTTCAAGCTGACCCACCGCGACATGGGGCCGAAGGTTCGCTATCTCGGCCCTGAGGTCCCGGCCGAGGACCTGATCTGGCAGGACGTGATCCCGGCCGTCGACCACAGGCTGGTCGACGAAACGGACATAGCCGGCCTCAAGGCGAAGGTCCTCGCTTCCGGCCTGTCGGTGCAGGAACTTGTCTCGACCGCATGGGCTTCCGCCTCGACCTTCCGCGGCTCCGACAAGCGCGGCGGCGCCAATGGTGCGCGAATCCGCCTGGCGCCGCAGAAAGACTGGGAGGTCAACCAGCCGACTCAGCTCGCCAGGGTTCTCTCTGTGCTTGAGGGCATACAGAGGGACTTCAACGCCGCCCAGACCGGCGGCAAGAGGATCTCGCTTGCGGATCTGATCGTGCTTGCAGGTGGCGCCGCGGTCGAAAAGGCGGCGAAGGCCGGTGGCCACGACATCGCCGTTCCGTTCACGCCGGGTCGCATGGATGCCTCGCAGGCACAGACCGACGCCGCATCCTTCGCCGCGCTGGAGCCTCGTGCCGATGGTTTCCGCAACTATGTGAGCACCAGCCGCCGGCAATTCATGAAGCCGGAAGAGGCGCTTGTGGATCGCGCTCAGCTGCTGACGCTGACCGCCCCGGAAATGACCGTTCTCGTCGGCGGCCTGCGTGTGCTGAAGGCGGGCGAGCCCAGGCATGGCGTCTTCACGTCCCGCCCCGAAGCGCTGACGAACGACTTCTTCGTCAACCTGCTCGATATGGGCACGCAGTGGTCACCCATCGCAGGGGAAGAAGGCGTATACGAAGGCCGCGACCGCAAGACGGGCGCTGCGCGGTGGACCGGCACCCGCGTCGACCTGATCTTCGGCTCGCATTCACAGCTGCGCGCCTTTGCGGAGGTGTACGCCCAGTCTGACGCCAGGGAGAAGTTCGTGAAGGACTTCGTCGCGGCCTGGACCAAAGTCATGAACGCCGACCGCTTCGATCTGGTGTGATTGAGAGGCCAGGACGTGGCTTGAACCATGTCCTGGCCTTCCCCCGGTCGTGAACCGCTCTAACCGTCTTCAGCTTCTTTCGCCGTGCTGCCGATCAGCGTCAGACACAGCAAAGCCAGCAGCGCGGCCAGACTACTCGCCAAGGCTAGCGGCCACCAGCCTATGTCGATGAAAGGAGCGGCGGCGACGGTACCTCCGGCAGTGATCCCAAGTATAGCGGCAACGACCAAGGCGGCGCCGCGTGAATGATCCCCTCTTGAGGCAAGGATTGCCTGGTGGAAACCAATTGGTCCCCGGATGCCGAACGCGCCGTTTGCGGTCATCCACAGGGGCACGAGCACAGTCAGACTGCGTCCGCCAAACGATGTGTAGAGAAGGATCAGGAGGAAGCCAAGAACCACACCTCCTGTACCGATCATGATCATGCGCTCGGTACCGACTCTTCGGGCAAGCGCATTGGACGCGTTCGACGCCAGAATAAAAAGGGCGATGCCGAAAACTTGAAGGAGAATGAAGTCTCCGATCGTCATGTCTACTGCCCCTGTCATCACTGCGGGGGCGCCGAATACAAAGATGAGAATGCTGGCGAGGGAAAGCGCCTGGCTTAAGCCGTGCCGAAGAAAATCGCGATTGCGGATGATCGACATATAGCTTCGATGGAGCTCGAGAGCCTCGAGCCGGTCCGGAAGCGATTGACGGTAAGCCCAGCTGCCAATGGCGCAGAGAATGGCAAGTCCGGCCAGCATAAGGAAAGAAGTCTGCCATCCCCCCACCGTCATAAGATAGGCTCCGACGATGGGCGCAAGAGCCGGCGTCAAGGACTCGATGGAGCCGAGCCTGCCGAACATGGAAGGCGCCTTGTCCGCAGGGTAAAGCCCGTGAATAAAGCCCGGCGCGAAAACCGCCGGGCCCGAGCCGAACGCGCCTTGCGCGAAACGCAAGACGACCAGCCATTCCAACGTCGGCGCGTAGGCAGACAGAAGAGACGTGACGGCAAACAGGCCCAGCGACCAGACCAACAGCTTGCGGCGAGAGTACCTCGCCCCGAGTTCCCCGAAGGTAAGCAGTCCCACGAGCGTGCCCCCGGCATAGGCTGCGAGGACCATCTGCGCCAATGCCGCAGTCCCGCCGAATGCCGTCGGCATGGCCGGAATTGCAGGCAGCACCAAGTCAGTCCCCGCGATTCCGAGGACGGTGCCGAATGAGATCAGCAGGAACATGACGGTTGGCGAAGCATTCACGGACATACCCGCCCATAACATGCAGACTTCGCTTAACCAATCGCACTTTGCTTATCGGTTTCACCACAAATCTTGATGGCACACGGCAGATGCTCCGTCCGAATCTGCGCTTCAGGGCAGCTGCAGCACGTCGGGGTGCTGCAGCGGTGCGTCCTTGATCCAGATCTCAGCGCCTTGGCGCCCGGTGATCGCTTCGAGCGCCTCTCCTGCGGGCAACCGGCCCCAACTCTGCGGCTCCAGTTGCTCGCCCCTGGATGCGAGGCCGCCGGAAAGGACGAGGAACTCGAGCCCACGGCGATTTTCGAAGCTGACGGCTGAACCCGGCAGCCAGGTTTCTATCGACACGCGCTCTTTTCCGTCGTCGAACAGGACGCGCGCTGCCTCGACCCCCTCGCGCAACGGCGCCGATTCACCCTCTCCAGGGTGGCGAACGATTTGCGTGCCGTCGCCCTCACGATATTGCCAGAGCCGCACGAAGATCGTGCAGCCCTCCTTCGAGGCAGGTATATGCGAGGTGCCGGGCGGATTGCGGAAATAGCTGCCCGCAGGATAGTCGCCGTGCTCGTCCTCGAACGTCCCCTCGAGCACGAGGATTTCCTCGCCGCCGCTATGGACATGGCGTGGGAAGGCGCTGCCCGGCGCATAGCGCACGATCGAGGTTGCGCGCGCAACTTCGCCGCCGACACGGTAGAGCATGCGGCGATCCACCCCTGCGGCGGGGCTTGGAACCCAGTCGAGCTTAGCCGAATGGACGATTACGGGTTTCGTCAGGTCTTCATTGATACGCATCTGACCGGTCTCCCATTGTCACGACTATACGGAACTTCGCGTCACCGGACCGCATTTTTCTCAACAGTTCCGTGGTCCGCTCCAGCGGCATGGGATCAGCGTTGCAGCACCGGGGGAACGTAGTCGCGTCCCATGTCGATCGAGGCGGGACGCCCTGCGAGGAAAAGCTCGCCGACGCGCGGCGCGGTTTTCGCGATGACGTTGCCTGCCTTGATGACGAACAACCGGTTCGGTTTCAGCCTCAACGCCTCGATCACGTCGGCGGCCTGAAGCACGACCAGATCGGCCTTGCAGCCGGTCTCGAGGCCGTAGCCTTCGAGCCCCATGGTCTTTGCCGAATTGACGGTGAGCGCGTCGAAGATCTTGCGCTTGTCGTCAATGCCGGCCATCTGCGCGACATGGATCGCCATATGGCCGACCTCCAGCATGTCGCCGGAGCCCATCGAGTACCAGGGGTCCATGACGCAGTCGTGTCCGAAGGAGACGTTGAGGCCGGCCGCCATCAGCTCACGCACCCGCGTCATGCCGCGCCGTTTCGGATAGGTGTCGTGGCGGCCCTGAAGCATGATGTTGATCAGCGGATTGGGGATCACGTTGATCTCCGCCTCGGCCATCAGCGGGATGAGCTTCGAGACATAGTAGTTGTCCATCGAATGCATCGAGGTGAGATGCGACCCTGCCACGCGCCCCTTGAGCCCGAACCGCACCGTCTGGGCGGCGAGCGTCTCGATGTGGCGCGACAACGGATCGTCGGTTTCGTCACAATGCATGTCGACCGGCAGGCCGCGGTCGGCGGCGATCCGGCACAGCGCCTCGACGGAGCGGGCGCCGTCTTCCATCGTCCGCTCGAAGTGAGGAATGCCGCCAACGATGCCGATGCCCATATCGAGCGCGCGCTCGAGCGAGGCGACGCCGTCGGGCGTGCGGTAATATCCGTCCTGCGGGAAGGCGACGAGCTGCAGTTCGATATAGGGTGCGACCTTTTCCTTGACCTCGAGCAGCGCTTCGGCCGTGACGAGGCGCGGATCGGACGTGTCCACGTGGCTGCGAATATAGAGAAGGCCCTGGGTGACGGCGAGGTCGCAATAGCGAAGCGCTCGTTCGACGAGCGCTTCCTTCGTCAGCAGCGGCCGCAGCTCGCCCCAGAGCGCGATGCCCTCGAGCAGCGTGCCGGAGACGTTCATGCGCGGCAAACCGAGTGACAGCGTCGCATCCATGTGGAAATGGGGATCGCAGAAGGGCGGGCTGACCAGGCGGCCGGACGCGTCGATCTCCTCGCCGGCGGTCGCGGCTATCGACTTCTCGATGGCGGCGATCTTGCCGCCGGCAAGGCCGATGTCAAAGCCCTGCCGGCCGTCCGGCAGGTTCGCATTGCGGATGATCAGGTCGAGCATGGGTCAGTCCTTCGGGTTTAGCGCTCGCCGCGCCGGTAGGGTTGCATCAGCGCCTGCGGAACGCGGGCGCGCCGGGCCATGAGCGCCAGCGCTGCGATCGACATCAGATAGGGGATCATCAGGAAGATCTGATAGGGCACGACGCCGCTCAGCCGCGTCTGCAGGCGCAGCTGGAAGCCGTCGAACAGTGCAAACAGCAGCGCTCCGATGAGGGCGCGGCCGGGCCGCCAGGAGGCGAAGACGACGAGCGCTATGCAGATCCAGCCCCGCCCTTGCACCATGGTCGGAAAGAAGCTGTTGAAGGCCGAGAGCGTCAGGAAGGCGCCGCCGATGCCCATCAGCGCGCTCCCGACGACGACGGAACCAAAGCGGATCGCCATCGGGTTGATGCCTTGCGCCTCGGCGGCGTGCGGATTTTCCCCTGTCATCCGGATCGCCAGGCCTAGCGGCGTACGGAAAAGCATGTAGCCGAGCGCCAGCGCCAGCAGGATCGCCGCATAGGTCGGCGGCGTCTGCGTGAAGAGCGCCGGACCCAGGAAGGGGAGGGACGATAGCACCGGCACGTCGATCGGCTGGAACGGCTCGATCGTCGGCGGCGTGCCCGCGACCGGTACCAGCAGACGGAAGACGTAGTAGCTGAAGCTCGAGGCGAAAAGCGTCACCCCGAGGCCGGACACATGCTGCGACAATCCGAGCGTGACCGTCAGGCCCGCATGCAAGAGGCCGAAGATGCCGCCGGAGAGGCCCGCGACGAGAATGCCCGTCCACAGGTCGGCGCCGTTATAGACCGTAAGCCAGCCGATCATCGCGCCGAAGGTCATGATGCCCTCGATGCCGAGATTCAGGACGCCGGAGCGCTCGCACAGGAGCGCGCCGAGCGTGCCGAGGATCAGCGGCGTGGCGATGCGCAGGACGGCCGCCCAGAGGCCGGCGGAAGCGAAAATGTCGATGGCGGCGTTCATCGGCGAATCCTGTACTGGGTGAAGAAGACCCCGGTCAGCATGCTGATCAGCGACAGGGCCACCGTGACATCGGCTATGTAGGAGGGGATACCCATGCTGCGGCTCATCCCGTCGGCCCCGACGAACATGACCGCCGTGAACAGAGCGGCAAGCACCACGCCCAGGGGGTGGAGATTGGCGAGCATGGCGACGACGATGCCGGAATAGCCGTAACCCGGCGACAGGTCCGTCGTCACATAGCCCTGCACGCCCATGACTTCGATAGCCCCCGCAAGGCCCGCGAGCCCGCCTGAAATGCAGGCCACCGTCACCAGGGTACGGCCGAGCGGCACGCCGGCGAAGACCGCCCCGGCCGGATTGAGGCCGGCTGCTCGCGACTGCATGCCGAACACCGTGCGCGACTGAACGAGATGGACGGCGACGGCGAGGACGAGTGCGATCATCAGCCCGATATGGAGGCGGGATCGGGCGAAAAGCTTCGGCAGGACCGCCGCGTCGGCGACCGGTTGGGACTGCGGCCATCCGAAGCCCATCGGGTCCTTGAGCGGGCCGTCGATCAGCATGGAGACGAAGAGCACGGCGACGAAATTGAGGAGAAGCGTGGTCACGACCTCGTCGACGGAAAAGCGCAGCCTCAGCCAAAGCGGCACGAGCAGCAGGACGATGCCGGCTGCCGCGCCGACGACGAGAAGGAGCGGGATCTGCAGGGGGGAGGGGAGACCGCCGAAAAGGTGCGAGCTGGCCGCGGCGACGGCAATCGCTCCGAGATAGAACTGACCCTCGGCGCCGATGTTCCAGAGCCTCGCGCGGAACGCGACCGCGGCGGCAAGGCCCGTTAGAATGAGCGGGCTTGCGCGGGTCAAGGTTTCGGTCGCCGAAAGCCGCGAGCCAAAGGCCCCGACGAGAATGCGCCAATAGGCCTCCATGACCGGGGCACCGGCGAGAGCGATGAGCAGGCCGGCCAACGCCAGCGCGCAGAGGATCGCAAGCACGGGCGTCGCGATCACCAGGGCGAGCGAACGATGTTCGCGTCGTTCAAAACGCATGCGGAACCTCGTGCTCTTCATTCCATTCGCCGGCCATCATCAGGCCGAGTTTCGTGGCACTGGCGCTGTCGGCGGCGATTGGAGGCGAAAGCCGACCGTTGACGATGGCCTGAATTCGGTCGGCTAGCGCCATGACTTCTTCCAGGTCCTCGGAGATGAGGAGCACCGCGGTTCCCGCGCGCCGCGCTTGAAGCAGCCGTTCGTGCACCGCGGCGACAGCCCCCTCGTCAAGCCCGCGCGCCGGCTGCGCCGCAAGCAGGATGCTCGGCCGGTCGATCAGATTGCGCCCGAGAATGAGTTTCTGCATGTTGCCGCCCGAGAGCAGCCGCGTGCGTGTCGTCGGCCGGCCGCCGCGCACGTCGAAGGCATCGATGATCTGGCCGGCGAATGCCTGGCCGGACGGCCGATCGACGAGGCCGTAGCGCGAAAATCGCGGCAGGCGCTCGAGAACGGCGTTCTCCCAAATGGCCATTTCGCCGATCGCGCCTTCCTTGTTGCGATCTTCCGGAATGCGGCCGATCCCCGCCCGGACGGCGCCGTCAACCGTAAGGTCGCCGATCGGCTCGCCGAACAGCAGGAGTTCGCCCTTGTCGCGCCTGACCGTACCCGACAGGAGATGCGCCAGCGTCGTCTGACCGTTGCCGGAAACTCCGATAATGCCGAGAATCTCGCCCGCGCGGAGGCTGAAATCGATGGACTTCAGCCGTTCCACCCCGTCGATGCTGACGCTCACATCCGCGACATCAAGCACCACCTCGCCGGGCGTCGAAGGCTCGCGCATCGGCCGGGCCACCTTGCGGCCGACCATCAGTTCGGCAAGCTCGGCCTTGTTCGTCTCTTTCGCAAGACGCTCGGCCACCTTGCGGCCGCCGCGCAGCACGACGATCCTGTCGGCCGCGGCCATGACCTCGTCCAGCTTGTGCGAAATGAAGATCAGCGAAAGCCCTTCGCGCGCCATGTCCTTCAGTGTCGAGAACAGCCGCACGGCCTCCAGATTCGTCAGCACCGCCGTCGGCTCGTCGAGCACCAGGATGTGCGCATCGTTGTAGAGCGCCTTCAGGATCTCGACGCGCTGCTGCTCGCCGACCGAGAGGTCGCCGACGCGCGCGTCCGGCTCCACCGTCAGACCGAACCGCTGGCAAATGCCGCGCAGTTTCCGCCGCGCCGCGCCGGTGCCGGATCGCAGCTGCCATAGGCGTTCGGTGCCCGCCATGACGTTTTCCAGCACCGTCAGGTTGGGGGCGAGCGAGAAATGCTGATGCACCATGCCGATGCCGGCGCGGATCGCCGCGCGTGGCTTGCCCGCAGGCAGTTCCCGTCCCTCGACCAGCACCTTGCCGCTATCGGGCACATAATGGCCGAACAGGATGCTCATCAGCGTGGTCTTGCCGGCGCCGTTTTCGCCCAGGAGGGCGACGATCTCGCCCTTTCCGAGGCTCAGCGAGATGTCGTCATTGGCGAGATTGTCGCCGAAGCGCTTGCTGACGCTGCAAATGTCGAGAATGGCTTCGCTCATTCCGGAATTCCCGCGACGGCGAAACGGTGCTGCCAGCGGCCCTCGCTTTCCAGGCGCGCCGCAAGCTCGATGAGGAGGCGGTCGCCGCCCATGGGCGCCAGGATCTGCACCGGCAGCGGCAATCCGGCTTCATCCGCGCCGAATGGGAGCGTGAGGGCCGGAAAACCGGTGGCATTGGCGAGTGCCGCAAGTGGCGCAAACGCCGTCATGCGGCGAATCTGAAGGTCGATATCGTCGTGGTCGAAAGGAAAGGATCCTATAGGAAGGGGTGCCGATGCAAGCATGGGCGTCAGGATACAGTCTACGTAGTCGAAAAGCGACCAGACCGCGTGGCTCGCATGGACGGCGTCGTCAAGCGTCGCCCAGAGGGCGGTCGCCTTAAGTCGCGTCCCATGGCTGACAAAAGCCTGCGTCAGCCGTTCGGCGCGTCCGGCATCGAGACCGGCGGAAACGACGAAATTGGCGAGGTTGACGGCGACGATGTCGCGCAGGACCCGACCGCTCGCGGCAATGCCCGCAGCGAACGCGTCCCAACGCATCGCAACGATGCTGTGGCCGTCTCGCTCCAGCGCCCGCGCTGCCTCTTCGACGGCCTCGCTGCGCGCCGGTTCGGTCGGGTATTGGCCGCCGGTCTCGAGAAGAAGGCCGATACGTAAGGGGCCGGACGGGGAGGGGGCGAACCACGGATCGGCAAACGGCCCCCTGGCGCGTCCGGCTGCCGCGTCGAAGATCGCCGCCAGGTCACGGACGGAGCGGCACAGCGCAAGTTCACCGGCAATGCCGCCGAGATGATTGCCGAAGGATGGTCCAGCCGCGATCGCACCCCGGCTCGCCTTGAGGCCGAAGAGACCGCAACATGCCGCGGGGACACGGATCGACCCGCCCGCATCGGTCGCATGGGCGATCGCCACGATGCCGGCGGCAACGGCAGCCGCCGCCCCGCCGGAAGAGCCGCCGGGCGTCCGGCCCGTATCGAGGGGGTTGCGGCAGATCGGCCCGGCCGCAGGTTCGCTTGCGAGCGACAGGCCCATTTCGGGCACCGTGGTCAGTCCAAAGAAGCAAAGGCCTGCTCCGCGGAGCCGCGCTGCCAGTTCGCTGTCTTCCGCGACGGCGGCACGACGGTCGAGCATGTTCGATCCGGCCGCAACCGGAAGGCCGGCAAAGGGGCCGCCCAGATCCTTGGCAAGGCTCGGGACGCCGAGAAACGGTGCGGCCTGCCCGCCGCCAGGCAAGTGGCGCAGGCGGGCGTCCGCATGTTCGGCGGCCGTTCGTCCGAGCGTCGGGTCGAGATGGACGATTGCGCCTATTTCTGCCGATCGGCCGGCCGCCGCAAGGGATGCTTCCATCGCTTCGGAAGCGGTGAGGCGGCCCGTTCGGATCGCCTCGCCGAGAGAGATTGCATCGCCTGCCATAGACAAGCCGACTACTTCGGCTCGTCCGTAATGCGCGGAACCTCGAAGGCGCCGGATTTGATCTCGGCGCGCTTGGCCTCCATCGCCGCTTCGGCATCTGTCGGGGCGACGCCCTTGACATAAGCAATGTCGCTGCCGCCTTCCTTGAGCAGGCCGAAGGCTGTGTAGTCCTTGCCGACCGGCTTGCCGGCGGAGACGTCGGCAATTGCGGCGTTGAGGATAGGGCGGAAGCCCCAGAGCGCGTTGGCGAAGACCGTGTCGGGATAGCGCGGCGTATAGTCGATCAGCGAACCCACGGATTTGAGCCCGCGTTCCTTCGCGGCATCGGCGGTGCCGATGCGCTCGCCGAAGAGGATGTCGGCACCGGCGTCGATCTGGGCGAGGCCTGCTTCGCGCGCCTTCGGCGGGTCGAAGAAGGTACCGATGAAGGTGACGAGGTGCTTGGCATCGGGATTGACGGCCTTCACGCCCGCAGCGAAGGCGTTGATCAGCATGTTGACTTCCGGGATCGGCATGGCGCCGATGGAGCCGACGACGTTCGACTTCGTTATCTTGCCGGCGAGCATGCCGGCGAGATAGGCGCCGTCGTGGTTCCAGGTGCCGAAAACGCCGAAGTTGTCGCCCGATTCCTTGCCGCTCGAGCCGAGGACGAAGGCGGTCTCCGGATAGTCTGCGGCCACTTCGCGGGCCTGCTTTTCGACGGCATAGGCTTCGCCGATGATGAGCTTTGCACCCTGCTCGGCATATTCGCGCATCGCGCGGGGATAGTCCGTGCCGGAAACGCCTTCGGAGAAGACATATTCGATCACGCCTTCCGCGGCCGCATCCTGCAGCGCCTTGTGCAGGACCGAGTTCCAGGCGTTTTCGACAGGGGAGGCGTGAATACCGGCAACCTTAACCGGCGTGCTGGCGCGCACGCCCGGCGCAAAAGCGCTCACGCCAAGCGCCAAGCCCGACGCAAGCACATTGCGCCGGCTCATCATCAGATCTCTTGCCATGGATGGTGTTCCCCATTTTTACCAATTGGTAGAATCTTTATTTTGTACAAAGCTTTGTCAAGCAGTGCGGGTGAATAGAAAAGCGGCAATGAGCGACTTTTCAGGGAATCGCGGATGACGGGTCATCGATGCCCTGAGCCGCTCGAGGCTACGGGCCTCGCGGAACAAGCGCCAAGCGCGTTCGTTTTCCACCTTGCCAAGAAGCAGAGACTGAAGTGAAACAGGAGGCCTCCATGTGCCGCTGCACATGTGAGGCTTCCTTGTGCGGGGCGCGGTCGAGCCCCCTAACCCGGAGCTGTCCATGGAAGAATTCATCCTGTTCGCATTGGTCGGCTTTCTCGCGCAGGTGATCGATGGCGCTCTCGGGATGGCCTACGGCGTCATCTGCTCGACGGTGCTTCTTGCCTTTGGCGTGCCGCCTGCCCAGGCGTCGGCGTCAGCCCATGCGGCGGAATTGTTCACCACTGCCGCTTCCGGATCGGCCCATCTCTATCACCGCAATATCGATTGGAAGCTGTTCTGGCGGCTCATTCCTTTCGGCATCGCCGGTGGAATGCTGGGTGCCTTCGTCGTGACCTCGTTTGACGGAGATCAGGTCAAGCCTTTCGTGACGGCCTATCTTGCAGTAATCGGAGCCTGGCTGCTTTACCGCTCTTTTCATCGCATTCCCACAAACCCGGTCAAGCTGAGGATCGTGGCACCGCTCGGCGCAACCGCGGGGTTTCTGGATGCCGCGGGCGGCGGCGGATGGGGGCCCGTCGCCACCACCGGTCTGCTCGGCGCAGGCGGACAGCCGCGCTACGTCATCGGGACCGTCAATGCGAGCGAGTTTCTGATCGCACTTTCAGTGTCTCTGAGTTTCCTGGCCACGGTTCTAACCGGTCACTGGGAACAGGCTGGCGATTTCCGCGACCATCTTACATCCATCGGCGGGCTGATCACGGGCGGCGTGCTTGCCGCGCCCTTTGCAGGATGGGTGGTCAAGGCACTGCGGGAGAAAACGCTCCTGCGGCTCGTCGGATCTTTGATCACGCTGTTGGCCGGCTATCAGACGCTCGAACTTACCGGGTATTACTGAACCCCGGCTTTCTTCAGATTGCGTAAAGTTCGATCGGCTTCTCAAAGCCCTTGAGAGAGTATTTTCGGCCCTCGCTTGCCGCCGTTTGTCTCTGCGCGCGCTCGCAAACGGCCCTGGTCACCAGGATTCGCCCCGCCTCGGCGGCGGACTGGGCCCGAGCGGCAGTGTTCACAACCGTTCCGATAGCGGTCAGGTCGCGGTGGGATCGGCCGAACTCTCCGAAGCTGGCCTCACCGGTGTCGATGCCGATGCCGACACCGAGCTCACTTCCGTCCAGGCCGGCACCCCCCGCCAGGCGAACCTCACGGCGCAATTGGCATCGGCGCTGGATCTCCCGTGCGGCAAGTACGGCGCGCTCGGCGTGATCCGGGTGGGGGATCGGAAAGTTGAAGATTGCCATGATCGCGTCCCCGACCGTCTTGTTGAGAAGGCCGTCGAACTCCCAAATCGCCGCGGCACATTTATCGTAGAAATCATCCAGCAGCGACGAGACAGTATCGGCCGAAAGCGACTGCGAAAGCGCCGTATAGCCTCGCAGATCTGCAAAAAGGACGGAGACGTCAACGGTGATCTTGCGGGCTTTCATCACGCGCGTGAACATGAGTTCGCAGATCGTGCAGGTATTCGGGTTCATCCGGCTCGGGCGGATGCCAAAGGCGCGGAAGGGAATGGAAGCCGGCCCGCGCAGGGGCACGGGAATACGCATCTGCTCCCAGCATCCCTTGCAAATCCTGGATCGAGACATGTTGCCGCCGCCCTGTTTGCGTGACGCACTGCGACTCTCGCATATATGGGCCACAAAATCTCTCGAAAACCCTTGCGGTCCGTAACTAAGACCGCGATGGTCCGTTAACCTTCGGACAGCTCTTCGGCCGTGGCCGCTATGGGTGCATTCCATAAGGAATTGTTGACGTATTTGAAAGCAAGTATGCTGACAATTGAAGCGACTATAACTACAATGACGATACGCATGAAGTTTTACCAGGTTCGTTGCCACGCCGAGAAATTCTCCCGGAGACCTCGTTGTTCCAGAACATCCGCTTCAGCGGAAACGCCGACCGACTAACCGAGAAGTAATTCACGGATAAGGCTGACGGACGAAAACCGGTGCTGTCTCTTCGGCGACAGCCGACGGCTCTCACCTGTCCGGCCGAGCGGGATCTCCAACAGTTTTCCTCAACGAACCTGTGTTTGCGCGACAGGCAGATAGACTTTGGAGCCGGCGCGCTCTCCACCACTCAAGGAACCCCCGACCAGCAGATAGGCTGATATTCCGAGGACCGACAACAGCAGAATGCTTACGGGCAGTCCCGTTGAGGCGTGATGTTCCGGTTCCTGATAATTCCATCCAGTCATTCGTACGTACTCCACTCCACACAAAGTGAGAACGAGCCACCGATGCAGCAGTTCCTGCAACGATGGTTGAACCTGGGTAACGATGTTCGAAGCGTTGTAACGAGGCGGCATTATACCATGCCGTCGCTGCGGCGGAGGGGCTATTGGCGGGGTATCATTCCGCCATGTTCACCGGCCGTTCCTAGCTATTTCAGGCGTGGCTCAGGCTAGAGCGGGATGAGGAAAAGTGTGTCTGGTTTGCGGCCGCTTGGGATGCGGACGCATTTGCCGAGGCCATTCACCAGATCACGTCGTAAAGAGTAATAAAGACGATCATTCCAATGCACAGTGCTGGCGTCGACCTGATCGCGAAATCGACGGGATTGAATTGGTATCCGAAGCTTTCAACATAGGATTTCATTGGTTTCCTCCCGGTGAGCTGTCTGGAATCGAGACGGTTTGGCGAACGGACCACCCGCTTCCTTCGGAAGCGTGATTTGCAAGGCTCGCTCAGAGCCCGCGGAGCAGGTTCGACTCCATGGCAGCACGAACAAGTGCCGCCATATTCTCCATCAGCAGCAGAGAAAGCTTTGCGCCCTTATGGAGTCGATCGATGATCGGAGAGATGGGGTAGGATCTTGGAGTCAAGCCCGTCAATGAGTAGCCATTAACTGTTGGGCCATAAATATGGCGAAACCAAGATTTGCTCAGCTATTCCTGAAGAGATTCCAGGAGAATAAGAGAAATTTTTGTAAACGCCTCGGGATTTTTCTTTTTCACTGAATGCCCCATCTTCGATATTTTCTTTTTCCGATACGCATAAGTGTTTTTCCCTGCAGCGCTCGGGATTTGATTTTTACTTGGCTCGACTGTCGCACTTCCTCCCGCGCCAGGCTTTTTCGTTTCTGTCAGGCCGCAGCTTCAAAGCGCCAGGGCGAGCTGCGGCCCGCTCCGATCGTCCACGGGATCGAGAGACGAGAGCGTGACCCCGAGCAATCGAATGCCTTTGGCGGCGGGAAAGATCGGTGACAGCAGCAGTTCCACGATCTCGCCCATTTCGGCGGCGCTCGCAATCGGCGCAACGATGGTCTTGCTTCGGGTGATCTGCGTGAAATCTGCCCACTTCACCTTCAGTGTCACCGTCTTGCCGCGAATGCCGCTGGCTTCACAATAGTGCCAGACCTTGTCGATCAAAGGCTTAAGGCCCGCGCGGGCCGCCTCAAGATCATGAACATCCTCCCGAAACGTATCCTCGGCGCCGATCGATTTTCGGATGCGGTCGGGCTTGACCTCCCGCTCGTCGATGCCGCGGGCGATCCAGTAGAAATACGGCCCCGACTTGCCGAAGTGCTGTTGCAGGAAGGCGAGATCACGGGATTTGAGGTCGGCGCCGGTTTCGATGCCGAGCCGTTTCATCTTCTCCGCCGTTGCCGGTCCGACGCCGTGAAACTTCTTGACGGGAAGCGCCTGCACGAAATCTGGGCCGTGCTTCGGCGTGATGACGAACAGCCCATCGGGCTTGCGCTGGTCCGAAGCGATCTTCGCAAGGAACTTGTTGTAGGATACGCCAGCGGATGCGGTGAGCTGCGTCTCGGCCCGGATTCTGGCGCGTATCTGTTGCGCGATCTCGGTTGCGAGCTGCATGCCTTTCAGGTTCTCGGTAACGTCGAGATAGGCTTCATCCAGCGACAAAGGTTCGATCAGCGGCGTGTATTCGGCAAAGATCGCGTGAATCTGCCGCGAGACGGCCCGGTAGACGTCGAAGCGGTGCGGAACGAAGATCAGCTCCGGACATTTGCGCTTGGCCGTCACCGACGGCATAGCCGAGTGAACGCCGAATTTGCGGGCCTCGTAGCTCGCGGCGGCGACCACGCCGCGCGCCTCCGGATACCCGACTGCGACCGGTTTGCCTCGAAGCTCCGGATTGTCGCGCTGCTCCACCGAAGCATAAAATGCGTCCATGTCGATATGGATGATTTTCCGCACGCGGGCAAAAGTGGAGGAGACAGGTGCCCCTCCACTCCTTTCATCTTCCTCCGGCTCCGCTGACATCATTTCCTCTCGCTATAGCGCTGTCTATCCTATCCGAACCTCCCATGCTTGCTTAGCCGTAAAGTTACGCGGGTTAGATGCCGTTCGCATGTTCTAGCTGACTTCCGGAAGCTCCTCGATCAGCTTGTCGAGCGTGATGGGATACTCCCGTACCCTTATGCCGGTCGCATTGTAGATGGCGTTCGCGACAGCTGCCGCGACACCGCAGATCCCGAGCTCGGCAATACCCTTGGCCTTCATCGGCGAGGACATCGGATCCGTCTCTTCCAGGAAGACGACCTCCTGGTGCGGGATGTCGGCGTGCACCGGCACCTCGTAGGCGGCGAGATCGTGATTGACGAAGAAGCCACGCTCCCTGTCGACGACGAGCTCCTCCGTCAGCGCGCCGCCGACCCCCATCGTCATCGCGCCGATCACCTGGCTGCGTGCCGTGATCGGATTGAGGATCCGGCCGGCGGCGCAGACCGCCAGCATTCGCCGGATCCGTGTCTCTCCTGTCGCGACGTCGACCGCGACCTCGACGAAATGAGCTCCGAAGGTGGATTGCTGATGGGTCTTGGTGAGGTCGCCGAATTCGATCAGATCCTCAGCGACGAGCCCCTCATCGCCGGCAGCTTGCGCGAGCGGCATTCGGCGGTCACCCGACCGGACTTCGCCGTCTGCAAAGACAAGGTCGTCGGTGCTGTTGAAGCCGAGCTTCTGCGCCACGGCTTCCCGCAGCTTGGCGCAGGCGGCGTATACGCCGGCCGTGGAGCAGTTTCCTCCGAACTGCCCGCCGGAACCCGAGGAAACAGGGAAGCGGGAGTCTCCCAGGCTGACGGCGACCTTCTCGATCGGCACACCGAGCATTTCGGCCGCCGTCTGGGCGATGATCGTGTAACTGCCCGTACCGATATCGGTCATATCGGTCTCGACCGTGACGATGCCCTCGCGGTCGAGCCGGACGCGGGCCCCCGAATTCAGCACGAGATTGTTGCGAAACGCCGCCGCCACTCCCATGCCGATCAGCCAGTTTCCTTCGCGCCGAGCACCGGGTTGTTTGCTCCGGTCTTGCCAGCCGAAGCGCTCCGCGCCCGTGCGCAGGCAGCCGACGAGATTGCGGTGCGAGAAGGGCCGTTCGGGATTCTCCGGATCGACCTGGGTGTCGTTGATGATGCGGAATTCGACGGGGTCGAGACCCAGCCTCTCGGCCATCTCGTCGATGGCGATCTCCAGAGCCATCATGCCCGGAGCCTCGCCGGGAGCGCGCATCGCGTTTCCTTCGGGAAGATCGAGGGTGGCAAGCCGCATGGCGGTCATCCGGTTCGCTCCGGCATAAAGCAGGCGAGTCTGCTGGACGGCCACCTCGGGACCACCGCCCGGAAGGTCCCCGGACCAGCTTTCATGCGCGATCGCCGTGATCTTGCCGTCGCGTCCTGCACCGATCCGGATCCTCTGGATCGTAGCCGGGCGATGCGTGGTGTTGTTCATCAGGAAGGGGCGGGGGAGGGCGACCTTTACGGGGCGCTTGGCTTCACGTGCGGCGAGCGCAGCCAACACCGCATCCGCGCGCAGGAACAGCTTCACCCCGAAGCCTCCGCCGATGAACGGGGACATGAGATGCACCTTGTCCTTGTCGATCCCGAGCGTCGTCGCGAGATCGGTCCGCCACCAGTCGATCATCTGGCTCGATGTCCAGACCGTCAGGTCGTCGCCGTTCCAAGCGGCGATGGAAGAGTGCGGCTCCATCATGGCATGCGACTGGTCCGGGGTGGTGTAGACCTGGTCGAGCTTGACGGGAGCTGCCTCGAAGGCGGCATCGAAGTCGCCCGCTCCGGAGTCTTCCTCGCCTTCCGGCTTGACGGCGCTGTCCTTGGCCGCGGCCAGATCGAAAGCGCCCTTTTCCTCGGCATAATCGACCTTGACGAGCGCCGCGGCGGCGCGGGCCTCCTCGAATGTCTCGGCCACCACGACGGCGACGGCCTGGTGGTAGTGCTGGATCTCGGTGCCACCGAAGAGCTTGGCGGTGTTGTATTTACCCTTCTTCAGTTCCCCGACGCCATCGGAGGTGACGACCGCGATCACACCGGGAGCATTTCTCGCGGCGGCGACATCCATCGACCTGATCCGGCCCTTGGCGATTGCCGAACCGACGATATAGCCATAGGCATAGCGGTTATTCGGATCATGCCACTCATAGGCATAGATTGCTTTGCCGGTCGTCTTGAGCGGACCGTCGATGCGGGGGATGGGCTTGCCGATTACCTCGCCCCGGTCGATCGGGTTCGTCGTTGCTGGTGTGTCGAATCTCATTGTCTCATCCCTTCGCTTCGACGAGGACCGCGCTCAGCGCGCGTTCGACAAGCGTGAGCTTGAAGGCGTTCTGTTCAGTCGGGCGGGCGCCGGCAAGAAGCTTGGCGGCGACTGCCTTTGCTCCGTTCGCCAGCTCCTTTTCGGCCGCCTCGTCACGCCATGGTTTCGGCGCGATGCCGCCGAGCGCGACGTGGCCGGTTCCGTCCGGCTGCACGACGGCGCCGACGGAGAAGAGCGCAAATGCGTAGGAGGCCCGGTCGCGAACCTTGCGATAGATCTGCTTGCCGCCGGCCGGCTTCGGCAGGACGACCGCGGTGATCAATTCGCCCCGCTCGAGGACATGTTCGATATGCGGCGTGTCACCCGGCAGGCGATGGAGATCTGCGATCGGGATGCTGCGCGTCGTGCCGTCGGCTCGCACGGTCTCCACGACGGCGTCGAGGGCGCGCATGGCGACCGCCATGTCGCTCGGATGGCTGGCGATGCAGGCATCGCTGACGCCAACCACCGCAAGCTGGCGGCTGAAGCCGGCCAGCGCCGAACAGCCGCTGCCCGGCTGCCTTTTGTTGCACGGCTGGTTGGTATCGTAGAAATACGGACAGCGGGTGCGTTGAAGCAGGTTGCCGGCGGTCGTCGCCCTGTTGCGCAATTGTCCCGATGCCCCTGCGAGCAGGGCGCGCGACAGCAGGGCGTAATCGCGGCGGACCCGTTCGTCGGCGGCAAGATCCGTATTGCGGACGAGGGCACCGATACGCAGCCCCCCTTCCGGTGTTGCTTCGATCCTGTCCAGTGCCAGTCCGTTGACATCGACCAGATGTGCCGGTGTCTCGATCTCCAGCTTCATCAGATCCAGGAGATTGGTGCCGCCGGCGATGAATTTCGCGCCATCCGTGGTGGCCGCGGCCCGGGCCGCGGCTTCGATCGACGAGACGCGTTCGTAGCTGAAAGCTCTCATGCCTTCCTCCCCGCGACTTCGGTGATGGCTTCGACGATGTTCGAATAGGCGCCGCAACGACAGATGTTGCCGCTCATGCGCTCGCGGATCTCGGCGGGCGTTATTTCGGCCGGCGCCGTAAGATCCACCGTCACATGGCTCGGAATATTGGCCTTGATTTCATCGAGCATGGCAACGGAGGAACAGATCTGGCCGGGCGTGCAGTAGCCGCACTGGAATCCGTCGTGCTGGACGAAGGCGGCCTGCATCGGATGGAGGTTTTCGGGCTGGCCCAATCCTTCGAGCGTGGTGATGCTGTCGCCCTCGTGCATGACGGCGAGCGTCAGGCAAGCGTTGACGCGGCGGCCGTCGATGAGAACCGTGCACGCTCCGCACTGACCGTGATCGCATCCCTTCTTGGTGCCCGTCAAATGCAGATGCTCGCGCAGTGCGTCGAGGAGGGACGTGCGGTTATCGAGCTGAAGCTCCCGGCGTTCTCCGTTCACCGTGAAAGTGACCTTCGTGCTCTGGGGTGCGGTGGAGACATTGGTCTGCGCGTGACCGAGCGAGTGTGCGCTCACCACTGTCACGGTAGCGGCCGAGGCGGCGAGCAGGTCGCGCCGCGAGATTTCAAGTGCGCCAGGACTTTGCATATCCAGCTCCATGTCTTGATGATGAAAGGTCTAGGACGAAGCGGCCTACGCCGCGAACGCGCAACAACCGAGCGCGAGAAATGATCCCGCAGGCGCATTCACAAGTGAGTTAGGGCGGAGAGCGCGTGTGACTACCATCGCGATGCCGATAATGCCTGTGAACCGCATTCATGAATGGCGGTACTGAACCGGCGCGCCTTCACGGGCAGAGGTGACTTGACGAAAGGCAAATCATGTAACAGAGATTGTTACATGATTTGGGAGAACCGCACGATGAAGTCTCCGAGCGTCGATAGTCCAGCTTTTACCGCCGCCCACGCCAGTTCCTACGTCGAAGGGACGTTGAGAAAAGTACCGGGGCTGACTGCTCTGCATCGCATGACATCGATGTTGGTCGCGGAACGTGCACCGGTGCAAGCGCGGGTTCTGGTGCTCGGCGCCGGCGGCGGCATGGAGCTCAAAGCCCTCGCCGACGACAATTCAGATTGGCGCTTTTGCGGCATCGACCCGTCGGCGGACATGCTTCGCGTCGCAGAACAGACGGTGGGGCCCCATCTGCCGCGTGTCCATCTGCAGCAGGGCTACATAGACGAGGCACCGGAGGGGCCGTTCGACGCGGCCGTCTGCCTGCTCACGCTCCACTTTGTTGATCGCCCGCAACGCCTCGACACACTCGAACAGGTTCGCCGCCGTCTGGTGCCAGGCGCTCCGTTCGTCGTCGCGCATATCAGTTTCCCGCAATCTGAACCTGAGCGCTCGACCTGGATCGCCCGTCACGTCGCGTTCGGCGGAACAGGCTGCGGCGATGCTGAAAGTGCAAGGCAGGCGATCGCAACGAAGTTATCGGTTCTCTCGCCGGAGGAGGACGAGGCGGTGCTTCGCAAGGCGGGCTTCTCGGATGTCCGCCTGTTCTATGCGGCGATGACCTTCAGGGGCTGGGTAGGATACGCCTGAACCCTCAACATCCTGAGTGCTCATGGTTTCCCCGACCTGCTCCCGCGATAGAAGATCATGCCGCCGTGATGCAGAACGCCGTCGATAAAATCTCCATCCGCTGTAAAGCCGGTATCGTCCCAATAATCGATATGCGTGCCCGTCACTTGGTAGCGTCCCTCATAGGCCCGTTCACGCGTACCGCGGGCCTCGACATAGCGACCGTCCGGCAGGAGCTCGTGGCGGATGTAACTGTCTTCTGTGACCCAAAGGCCGACATAGGGGTGATTGGTCTGCATTTCGGCTTCCTCGGCTTTTACGGATTGGCTCAGGAGTGCGGCGGTCATCAAGGTCGGGGCGATCAGCAGCTTGCGGCCGCCGCCGGTGAGACGATCTGTCAATAAGGAAAAGATCATGGAATATTCCTTTCGCCAGGGGGACGCGGGAAAGCGTCCCGGGAACGGTTCGCGCCGGGTCAATTGCTCGATGCGGTCGGCCTGATCGTGATCTCGGTGGTGTCCACGCTCTGCGGAGCCTCGATCACCTGCCGGACCGCACGGGCTATGTCGGCGGGCTGAAGCGCGATCGCGCGATAGGCGTCCATTGCCGCCACGGTCTCCTTGTGGGTGATGGTTGCAGCAAGTTCGCTCTCGACGACGCCGGGATTGACGCAGGTGACGCGGATATTGGTACTCTCCTGGCGCAGCCCGTCCGATATCGCGCGGACTGCGAACTTCGTTGCGCAATAGACCGCGGCTGTGGGTACGACCGACAGCGCTCCGATAGAGCCGATATTGATGATCTGCCCGCTGCGCTGTGCCTCCATGATCGGCAATACGGCCGCGATGCCCCAAAGCACGCCCTTTATGTTCACGTTGATCATGCACTCCCACTCGTCCAGCTTGACGGCGGCAAGCGGCGAGAGCGGCATGACGCCGGCATTGTTCACCAGAACGTCGATGCGTCCCCATCTGTCGACCGCGGCCTGTGCAAAGGCTGCCATGGAGTGACGGTCGGTCACGTCCAGTACCTGCGCCTGGGCGGTTCCTCCTGCGTCTCGAATCTCGGCGGCGACGGCCTCGATACGGGCCTGGCGGCGTGCACCGAGCAATATTTTCGCACCCGCGGCGCCAAGCTCCCGAGCGATGCCCTCGCCGATGCCGCTGGAGGCGCCAGTGATCAGAATGACCTTGTCCATGTTGTACTCCGTCCTTTGATTTGCACGGAGAAGATGGACTTCAATGACTGTCGCCGGTATCCATCGATCACTGAACTCAATGGTTAGCAGTGCTCTACAATGAAAATAGACATGAACCTTCTGCCGCTCTTCCTGGCCGTCGCGGAGGAGGACAACTTCCGCGCTGCCGCGGATCGCCTCGGTGTGACCCGCTCGGCTGTCAGCCAGGGAGTTCGGCGGCTCGAAGATGCCTTTGGTACGACGCTCGTCACCCGCACGACGCGTTCGGTTCGCCTGACCGGAGCGGGGGAGCGTCTGCGCGAGGCTCTGTCGCAGCCCTTGTCGGATATTGGGGCGGCGCTCGATCGGGTAGCGGGTGAGGATGAGCCCCGCGGTCTTTTGCGGATCGCCGTCACCTCGATCGCCGAGCAATTCCTTTCCGGTCCGCTCATCGCTTCCTTTGCTCAGACCCATCCGAAGGTGACGATAGACATCACCGTCACGGACGAGGAGTTCGACATCGTGGCCGCCGGATTCGACGCGGGCGTCAGGCTTGGCGAGGTGATCGAGCAGGACATGATCGCGGTGCCGCTGACGGGCGATCAGCGCGAGCTGGCCGTTGCCGCCCCCGCCTATCTCGCAGTCCACGGCACGCCGGCGCACCCGCGTGAGCTCGTCCATCATCGCTGCATAGGCTGGCGGCGAGCGCCGAATGTCGCGCCCTACAGGTGGGAATTCGAGGAGAATGGTGTTCCCTTCAATGTCGCGGTCGAACCCCAGATCACCACCAATGACCTGCGCTTCATGCTCCGCTCGGCGCTGTGCGGGGCCGGGATCACCTTCGCAACGGAAGAAACCTTTCGCCCGTTCGTGGAAACCGGTGGACTTGTTCCGCTGCTGCAGGATTTCCTGCCGCCGTTCCCCGGTTTCTTTCTTTATTTCCCTCAGCGCCGCAACATGGCACCAAAGATGCGGGCTTTGATCGAGCATATAAGACGGTGGCGATAGCCGACGCTTCCGGCGCAGCGTCGAAGGTCATGATCACGCTCGGCCCGAACTCCTTATCTTTTCTTTATGCGGCTGCCCAACCATCCCAATCGATAATTGACGCGGCGCGGGCGCATCATCCGGATCTTGGATCAGTCTGGAGAATGTCCATGTCCGATTTTCTTTTCCTTGCCGCCGGAGTTGGCGGCCTTGCCGCACTAGCGCTTTATGCGCGCGCCCTGAGCCGGCTTTAGGAGGATCCGATGGTCGAGGCTTTGATCGGGCTCGTCGTCGCCGTCGCGCTCGCAGCCTATTTGATCGTGACGCTTGTCCGGCCGGAGCGTTTCTAGAGCGTTTCCGCTTTTCTCCGATTCGCTGGAACACTCCAGCCTTTCATTTTGCCGCAAATCCGGACGGAAAACCGCTGCGCACTTTTCCTGGAGTTGCCCGAGCGCTCCTTCACCCACGGAGACTTCTCATGTCTGTCATCGGATGGCTGCAGATCAGCCTCCTTTTTCTCGCCGTCCTTATCGTCGTGAAGCCGCTGGGGCTTTACATGGCTGCGGTTCTTTCCGGCGAATGCAATGTCTTTTCGCCAATTCTCGGACCGGTGGAGCGTGGTCTTCATGGTGCCGCCGGCATCGATCCGACACGGGAGCAGGGCTGGCTCGCCTACACGTTCTGCATGCTCGCCTTCAGCATCGCAGGCTTTGCGCTGCTCTATGCTATCCTGAGACTTCAGACATGGTTGCCCTTGAACCCGCAGGGCTTCGGCAACGTGCCGCCGGACCTCGCCTTCAACACCGCCGTCAGTTTCGTCACCAACACCAACTGGCAGAATTACGGCGGCGAGACGACACTCAGTCACTTCAGCCAGATGATGGGGCTGACCGTGCAGAACTTCGTCTCGGCCGCGACCGGCATTTCGATCGCGCTTGCCGTTACCCGCTCCTTCGCCCGCTCAGCCATACCGACGATCGGTAACTTCTGGGTCGATCTCATCCGTTCGACACTGTACGTCCTCCTGCCGCTCGCCTTGCTGGTGGCGGTCGCCTTTGTGGCAACGGGCCTGCCGCAGACTTTCCGCGCAACGGTAGAGGCCACGACCCTCGAGGGGGTGAAGCAGACAATCGCTCTGGGCCCGGTTGCCAGCCAGGAAGCGATCAAGCAGCTCGGCACCAACGGGGGCGGCTTCTTCAACGTGAATGCCGCACATCCGTTCGAAAATCCGACTGCGCTTTCCAATTATGTCAATATCTTCGCGATGCTGTCGGTCTCGGCGGCGCTGCTTTACACATTCGGGCAGCTCGTCGGCAATCGCCGGCAGGGCTGGGCCTTCATCGCCGTCACCTATGCATTTCTGATCATCGGGGTCGGGATCGTCTATTGGGCCGAAGCGCAGGGAAGTCCGATCCTGTCGCAGCTCGGCCTCGACCCGGCTCTCGGTAACATGGAAGGCAAGGAAGTCCGCTTCGGCCAGGCGATGACTGCGCTTTACGCAACGGTTACGACCGGCCTTTCGAATGGCGGCGTCAACGGCATGCACGGCTCGTTCACCGGCCTTGGAGGTCTCGTTCCGATGTTCCTCATGCAGCTCGGCGAGGTTCTGCCCGGCGGCGTCGGCTCGGGCCTATACGGCATGATCGTTTTCGCGATCCTCGCGGTTTTCGTCGCCGGTCTTATGGTCGGCCGCACTCCGGAACTGCTCGGCAAGAAGATCGAAGCGCGCGAGATGAAATACGCGGTGCTCGCCGTGCTCATCCTGCCGCTTTCGATTCTCGGCTTCACAGCGATTTCGGCGGTCTTGCCCTTGGCCGTCGCCAGCATCGGTACGCCCGGACCGCACGGGCTCTCGGAAATCCTCTATGCCTATACGTCGGCAAGCGGCAACAACGGCTCGGCCTTCGGCGGACTCTCGGGCAACACGCCCTGGTACAATACGACGCTCGGCTTTGCGATGCTGCTCGGCCGCTTCGCCTATGCCGTGCCGGTGCTTGCCATTGCCGGCTCGCTCGCCGCCAAGACGCGCGCCTCGGCATCCAAGGGTACGTTCCCGACCGATACGCCGCTCTTCGTCGGTCTCCTGATCGGCATCATCCTCATTCTCGGCGGGCTGCAGTTCTTGCCGGCCCTCGCGCTCGGTCCGATCGTCGAGCATCTCGCCATGCTCGCCGGCCAGACCTTCTGAAGGAACCAGGCATGTCAAACAAACCCCTGACCCCGAACCTTTTCGACCCGAAGATACTCCTCCCGGCAGCGAGGGCCGCTTTCGTCAAGCTTGATCCGCGTCAGCTCGTCCGCAATCCGGTGATCTTCGTCACCGAAGCCGTGGCGGCATTGGTGACCCTCTTCTTCGTTCTCGATGTCGCAACCGGCGGCGGCAACCCGCTCTTCTCGGGCCAGATTGCCGCCTGGCTATGGTTTACCGTGCTCTTCGTCACCTTCGCCGAAGCCGTCGCCGAGGGGCGTGGCAAGGCGCAGGCCGACTTCCTCCGCCGTACCAAATCGGAGTTGAGCGCCCGCAAGCTCGTCGCCCCCGAGGGCCGGGAGACCAAGGAAATACCTGCGACCCTGCTGAAGGTCGGCGATCTCGTCCTCGTAGAGGCCGGCGAATTGATCCCGGGCGACGGCGAGGTCGTCGAAGGGGTCGCCTCGGTCAACGAGAGCGCTGTTACGGGCGAATCGGCCCCGGTGATCCGCGAGGCGGGCGGCGATCGCTCCGCCGTCACCGGCGGTACCGAGGTGCTTTCGGACTGGGTGACAGTCCGCATCACGACCGCACCGGGGTCCACCTTCGTCGACCGCATGATCGCCCTCATCGAGGGGGCGCAACGGCAGAAGACGCCGAACGAGATCGCACTGTCGATCCTGCTTTCCGGTTTGACGCTGATCTTCCTGATCGCCGTGGTGACGCTCTGGGGCCTCGCCAGCTATTCGGCGACCGTGCTTTCGGTGACCGTGCTTTCCGCCCTCCTTGTCACGCTGATCCCGACGACGATCGGCGGATTGCTTTCGGCGATCGGCATCGCCGGCATGGACAGGCTGGTGCGCTTCAACGTGATCGCCTCCTCCGGGCGTGCCGTCGAGGCTGCGGGGGACGTGGACACGCTGCTCCTCGACAAGACCGGGACGATCACCTTCGGCAACCGCATGGCAAGCGATTTCCTGCCCGTTCCGGGCACAACCGTGGAGGAACTCGCCGATGCGGCGCTCCTCGCAAGCCTTGCCGACGAGACACCGGAAGGCCGCTCCATCGTGGCGCTCGCCACCGGCGCGTTCGGGCGCCGGGCACCCGAGGCCGGGATCGATGCGGTCGTGCCCTTTGCCGCGGAAACCCGGTTGTCCGGCATCGACCATGGCGGCCGCCGGCTGCGCAAGGGCGCGGTCGACTCGGTCCTGAGATTTGCCGGGCTGTCCGACAGTGAGATACCCCAGGAATTCCGGCAGGCGGTCGACAAGGTCGCCCGAACCGGCGGCACGCCGCTCGCCGTCGCCGACGGCAACCGGCTGCTCGGCGTGGTCCACCTGAAGGACATCGTTAAGCCGGGAATCAAGGAGCGCTTCTCCGAACTGCGGGCCATGGGCATCCGCACGGTCATGGTGACCGGTGACAACCCGATCACTGCCGCGGCAATCGCCTCGGAGGCCGGCGTCGACGATTTCCTCGCCGAAGCGACACCGCAAGACAAGCTCGCTTATATCCGCAAGGAACAGAAGGGCGGCCGGCTGATCGCCATGTGCGGCGACGGCACCAATGATGCGCCGGCGCTCGCCCAGGCGGATGTGGGCGTCGCCATGCAAACCGGCACGCAAGCCGCCCGCGAAGCGGCCAACATGGTGGACCTTGATTCGAGCCCCACGAAGCTGATCGAGATCGTCGAGATCGGCAAGCAATTGCTGATGACGCGCGGTTCTCTCACGACCTTCTCGATCGCCAACGACGTGGCGAAATACTTCGCCATCATCCCGGCGCTCTTCGTCACCACCTATCCGGCGCTCGGTGTGCTCAACGTCATGGGCCTGGCGTCACCACAGTCGGCCATCCTGTCGGCCGTCATCTTCAATGCGCTGATCATCGTGGCGCTCATTCCGCTGGCATTGAAGGGCGTCAGGTACCGTCCCGTCGGCGCGGCAGCCCTGCTTCGCGGCAATCTTCTCGTCTACGGCCTCGGCGGCCTGGTCCTGCCCTTCGGTGGGATCAAGCTGATCGACCTTGCCGTCTCGAACCTCAACCTGGTGTGATCATGCTCAATCAACTCCGTCCCGCACTCGTCCTGACCTTGGCACTCACCCTCATTACCGGGCTCGGCTACCCGCTGCTGATCACCGGCGTGGCGCAGGCGCTGATGCCGGCAGAAGCGAATGGCAGCCTCGTCCGCAAAGGCAGCGTTCTCGTCGGATCGCAACTCATCGGCCAGGATTTCGCCTCGGAGAAATATTTCTGGCCGCGTCCTTCGGCGACTGGCCCGGAGCCCTACAATGCCGGTGCTTCGAGCGGTTCCAATCTCGGGACGACTTCCGACAAGCTGAAGGAGCGTGTCAGGGCCGATATCGAGAGGCTTCGCGCCGCAGGCATAGGGGGTGAGATCCCCGCCGACGCCGGCATGGCTTCCGGATCGGGTCTCGACCCGCATGTCTCGCCCGAATACGCCAGGGTTCAGATCGCTCGGGTGGCAAAAGCGCGCGGACTTGCGGAAGCGGCTGTGGGCGCGCTCGTCGACAGGGCAACGCAGGGTCGTCTGTTCGGGATCGTAGGCGAGCCGCGCGTCAATGTGCTAGAACTGAACCTTGCCTTGGACGCACCGAGGACCTGATCCAGCTCGAGACGTTGCATGCCCGACAATGACCGCGACCTGAAGAGCCGCCCCGATCCGGACGCCCTGCTGGCGCTCGCCGAACAGGGTAGGAAAGGCAAACTAACCGTCTTTCTTGGTGCCGCACCCGGTGTCGGCAAGACCTATGCGATGCTGACGCGTGCGCGGCGCCTCAAGGAAGAAGGCGGCGATATCGTCATCGGCCTCGTCGAAACGCATGGACGCGGCGAGACCGCGGCCCTCCTCGAGGGGCTCGAAGTCCTGCCGCGTCGCCAGGTGCTCCACAACGGACGGGCGCTCCACGAATTCGACCTGGACGCGGCATTGGCGCGCCGCCCGCGCGTCATCCTGGTCGACGAGCTCGCCCATACCAATTTCGGCGAAAGCCGCCATCCCAAGCGCTACCAGGATATAGAGGAACTGGTCGATGCCGGCATAGACGTGTGGACGGCACTCAACATCCAGCACCTGGAAAGCCTGTCGGACGTGGTTGCGCAGATTGCCGGCGTGCCGGTGCGCGAGCGCGTCCCCGACACCGTTCTCAATCGCGCTGACGATGTCCTGCTGGTGGACCTGCCGCCGGCCGAACTGATCGAGCGGTTGAAGGAGGGCAAGGTCTATCTGCCCGACAATGCCAAGCGCGCCGCCGATCGCTTCTTCCGCCTGGGCAATCTGACGGCGCTGCGCGAACTCGCGCTTCGCCGGACGGCCGACCGGGTCGACGACCAGATGGTCGACTATCTCAGGCAGAACGCGATCGAGGGTCCCTGGGGGGCCGCCGAACGGCTTCTCGTCTGCATCGGTCCCGACCCTTTATCCGAAAAGGTGGTGAGGACGGCAAGCCGGCTCGCTTCGGGCCTGAATGCCGACTGGCTCGTCGTTTCCGTCGAGCGTGCGGACGGTGAGGCAGAGAGCAGCGGGGCGATGCGACAGCTCGACGAGACCTTCCGGCTTGCCGAGCAACTGGGCGCCGAGACGCGCCGTATCGTCGGCAACGACTTCGTGGAAGAAATTCTGAAGCTCGCAAGGCGGGAACATGCGACGCAAATCGTCATCGGCGCGCGCCGCCATCGTTTCCCGCTGCGCCTCTTCCGCCGCTCCTTGCCGGATGCGCTTGCCGCTCGGGCGGCCGGTATCGCCATTCACCTCGTAACGGATGGGAATGAACCCGCGGCAAGCCCGAGGACGAGACGCGGAAGTATGCTTCCGGAAAGATGGGGCCGGGGGGTTGCCATCGCCGCTGCTACGGCTGCAGCCGCGACCGTACTCGGCCTGCTGATCGAGCAGTTCGTCGTCCTGCAGAATATCTCGCTTCTCTTTCTTCTGGCTGTGCTCGTCTCGGCGACTTACGCGGGCTATGTCGCTGCGATCGCGGCCGCGCTCATTTCGGTTCTCGCCTACAATTTCTGCTTCATCGAACCGGTCGGCACTTTTACGGTTGCCGAACCGCACGAAGTCTTTGCCCTCTTCGTGTTCCTCGCGGCGGCGATGCTTGCCGGGGGGCTCGCCTCCCGCGTTGGCGAGCAGGCGAAGACAGCGAGGCGGCGGGCCGCCGCCACTCAGGCGCTTTACGATTTTTCGCGCAAGCTGTCCGGTACGGCCAATGCCGAGGATGTGCTGTGGGCGGCCGTCACGCAAGTCCAGGCGACCCTTCGGCGCAACGCCGCGCTGCTGTTGCCGGAGGACGGAGATGTCCGCTTGACGGCGGCCTGGCCGCCGGATACGGACCTCGGCCTTACCGACACGATGGCGGCGCGCTGGGCTTTCGAGAAGAAGGAGGCTGCCGGCAACGGTACCGGCACGCTGCCGAACAGCCCCTTCCAGTTCAGGCCGCTCATGAGTCCGCATGGAGTCGTCGGCGTCTTCGGTTTCCTGCAAGAAGACACACCGCTGGAAATAAGCGAGGAGCGAGTGCTTGCCGCGATCCTCGACCAGACCGCGATCGCCGTCGACAGAGCGCGCCTCTCGCGCGAGATTCTCGACCAGGCTGCGCAACTCGAGGGCGAGAAGTTCCTCGCCGCGCTGCTTTCGTCCATATCCCACGATCTCAGAACGCCGCTCGCGACGATCACCGGAGCTGTGACAAGTCTGCGGCAACTCGGCGAGCTGATGCCGGAGGAGAGCCGGGACGATCTCCTCAAGTCGATCGAGGAGGAGAGCGGCAGACTCACGCGCTTCGTTGCCAACCTGCTCGACATGACCCGCATCGAAGCCGGAACGGTGAACGCCAAGCGCGATTGGGTCGATGTCGCCGATGTCGTCCATTCGGCTGTGGAGCGTGCGCGGAAGTACTTCCCCGGCCGCGTCTTCGAAACCAGCATCGCTCCGGACTTGCCGTTGATCCGCGGCGATAGCGTATTGCTTGGTCAGGTGATCTTCAACCTGCTCGACAACGCCAACAGGTTTGGCGGTGACGAGCCGGTCAGCGTCTATGGGCGGCGGGAAGAAGATGAGATCGTGCTCTCGGTAACCGACCTCGGTAAAGGCATCGCCCCGGCCGACCTCGACCATGTCTTCGACAAATTCTTCCGCAAGGGAAAGCCGGACGGCCGTTCGCTCGGCACCGGTCTCGGCCTTTCCATCAGCAAGGGCTTCGTCGAGGCGATGGATGGGCGGATAAAGGCGGAGAGCCCGGCGATGAAGCGCCGCGGTACGCGCATTTCCATGCGGTTCCCGGCGGCTGAAACAGTGGAGAAGGAGCGCGGATGACGGCCGAGCGTATCCTCGTCGTCGACGACGAACCCCAGATCCAGCGCTTCCTGCGCCCCGCGCTCGCAGCCGCCGGCTACGAGGTTATAGAGGCGGTAAACGGCGCGCAGGCGCTGAAGGCGGCTGCCACTGCGGCGCCGGACATCGTGATCCTAGATCTCGGCCTTCCCGACATGGACGGCAAGGACGTCGTGGCCAATATCCGCGCCTGGTCGCAAGTCCCTATCATCATCCTTTCGGCGCGTGACCGTGAAAGCGAGAAGATCGCCGCCCTCGATCTCGGCGCCGACGACTACATAGAGAAGCCCTTCGGGATCGGCGAGCTGACGGCGCGGATCCGCGCGGCGCTGCGCCATCGCATCCAGATGGCAGGGGGCCAGGCGCAGCTTTCTGCGGACGGCCTTTCGATCGACATGGTCAAACGCGTCGTGACGCGCGACGGCGCGGCGCTCCGGCTGACGCCGAAGGAATACGACCTCCTCGCCATGCTCGCACATTACGCCGGTCGCGTGGTCACCCACAGGACGCTGCTTACCTCCGTCTGGGGTGCAGCCCACGGGGAGGACCTGCATTATCTCAGAGTCTTCATCGGTCAGCTGCGTGGCAAGATCGAACGCGATCCCGGCAATCCGAAGATCGTCCGCACCGAACCCGGCGTCGGTTACCGCTTCGTCGGCGACGAGGATTGAGGCGGCTGTACAAAGCGTCCGTGTACAGCCTCCACTATCTGGCGCATTTCGATGTTCCATCGAAACACTGAAGCGCCCTGCAGCGTCCCGGAGATCAGCCTGCTGCCACGCACTGCTGAATTCTATTGCCACATGGTGCGCATCCGCGCCGCGACATCGATGCGGATCTGCTTTGCGCTGCGCTCGGAGGCATTGGGGCTGGCGACAGGCCAGGTCGCACTCTCGAAGAACTGAAGCAATGTCGCGGGGATAAAGCGTGTGCGGCTCGCGTAGACATGGCGGTCACCCTGCGCGTGCTGACCGCCGGTGAAGAAGCGTTGCGGCACCATCAGCGTCAAACTGTCCTTGGCGCGCGTCATGCCGACGTAGAGAAGTCGCCGCTCCTCTTCCAGCTCTTGGCTGGTGCCTGTGGCCAGATCTGACGGAATGCAACCATCGACGACGTTGAGCATGAAGACGGAGCGCCATTCCTGCCCCTTGGCCGAATGGATGGTCGACAGGATCAGATAGTCCTCGTCGAGCAGCGGTACGCCGGCCTGGTCGCTCGTCGCGTCCGGCGGATCGAGCGTCAGCTCGGTGAGAAAGCGCTCGCGGCTCTGATAGCCGGCGGCGATCTGCTCGAGTTGCACGAGGTCGGCCCGGCGCGTTTCGGCATCCTCGTGTATTCGTTCGAGATGCGGTTCGTACCAAATCCGCGCAATCTCGATTTCCATCGGCCATGCGGGTTTGCGCAGGGCCTGCAGCAGCTCGACCAGGGACAGCCAGTCCGAGCCGCTCCTCGGGGGAGCGGGGACTTCGCCAAGCGCCATCAACGGCTCGGGGTCGGTTGCGATCGTGTCCAGGATCTTGCCTGCGGTCTGCGGGCCGACGCCCGGCAGCATCTGCAGGAGCCGGAAGCCTGCAACGCGGTCACGGGGGTTCTGTGCAAAGCGCAGCACAGCCAGCAGGTCCTTGACGTGAGCGCTGTCGAGGAACTTCAGACCTCCGAACTTTACGAAGGGAATGTTGCGGCGGGTCAGTTCCACCTCGAGCGGGCCGCTGTGGCTTGAGGTGCGGAACAGGACGGCCTGCTGTTTCAGGAGCATCCCGGATTCACGATTGGCAAGCACCTGCTCGACGATGCAGTTCGCCTGATCGGCCTCGTCCCTCACCGTCAGCAGCCTCGGACGTTCAGCCGACTCGCGGTCCGTCCAGAGGTTCTTGGTGAAGCGTTCCCGCGCAAGGTCGATGACCCCGTTGGCGGCCGCGAGGATCGGCTGGGTCGAACGATAGTTGCGGTCGAGCGTGACGATCTCGGCCGGCGGCGAGAATTGCTTCGGAAAGTCGAGAATGTTGCGGACCGTCGCCGCCCGGAACGAGTAGATCGACTGCGCGTCGTCGCCGACGACCGTCAGGCCGCGCCCGCCGGGCTTCAGGGCCAGCAGCACCGAAGACTGGAGCTTGTTGGTATCCTGATATTCGTCGACGAGGACATAGTCGAACCGGTTGCCGATATCGTCGGCCAGGGAGGGATCGCTGACCATCTGTGCCCAATAGAGAAGCAGGTCGTCGTAGTCGAGGACGTTCTGCGCCTGCTTGGCCTCGACGTAGCTGGCAAACAGCTCCTTCAACTGCTGTTCCCAGCCTGACACCCACGGGTACCAAGTGCGGAGCACTTCGTTCAGCGGCATCTCCGCGTTCACTGCCCGCGAATAGATCGCGAGACAGGTGCCCTTGGTCGGAAACCGGCTTTCCATCTTCGAAAAGCCGAGCTCGTGCCGCATGAGGTTGATCAGGTCGGCGCTGTCCTCGCGGTCGTGAATGGTGAACTCCGCATTCAGCCCGATCTGTTCGGCATAGATTCTCAGCAGCCGTGCCCCGATACCGTGGAATGTGCCCGCCCATGAAAGAGCGTCGGTCATTGCGCCGGAACTGGAACCGAGCACCTGTGCGCAGATGCGCCCGACGCGGCGCGACATCTCGGCCGAGGCCCTGCGCGAGAAAGTCATCAGGAGAATGCGGCGAGGATCGGCCCCGTTGACGATCAGGTGAGCAACGCGATGAGCCAGGGTGTTGGTCTTTCCGGAGCCCGCGCCCGCGATGATCAACAGCGGGCCTGCCTGGGTGCCTTCTCCTCTTCCGACTCCATATTCGACGGCGCAGCGCTGTCTCTCGTTCAGTTTCTCCAGATGCGCCGCCGTCGCCATTTGCTTTCCCTCGATGAGCTCTTTGATGTCCGGCCGCGGCCTTAAGAACGGAGCGGGAACATACAGGCCCGATCGGCCGTTGGAAAGTGGGACGTCCCGTCTTCGTGATCGCTTGCTGTACCGGCTGCGCCTCCGCATGCGCATCTGCCGCGTTGAACCCGTCAGTCTTGCCAATTTTTGCCAAGCCGCTATGGTTTTCGCATGGGCACAATGAACATTTCCCTCCCGGACCAGCTAAAGAGCTTCGTCGATGAGCAAGTCGCCGGACGAGGCTATGGGACGAGCAGCGAGTATATCCGTGAATTGATACGCCGAGATCAGGATCGCCTCGCATTGCGCGGGCTGCTGCTTGAGGGAGCCTCGTCCGCACGGACCGACCCGGCCGACGCGGATTATTTCACCAGTCTGCGCGACCGTGTGCGTGGATTGCCGAGCAGGTGAGCAGAAGAAATGTTATCCCCCAGGGAGTTGGCCCGCAGCGATATCGAAGCGGCCATCGACTATTATGCACGCGAAGCTGGAACCGACGTCGCTCTAGGCTTTATCGACGCTCTTCAGGCGGCTTACGATTTGATCGCAAGCCATCCGGAGTCCGGATGGCTGCGGTACGCATACGAACTGGGCCTACCTGACCTGCGTTGTGTCCCTCTGAAGCGATATCCCCATCTCGTTTTCTATCGCGTGGAGGCAGACGACGTCGACGTATGGCGGGTACTTCATGCCAAGCGGGACATCCCGCACTCGATGCAGGAGCCGGACAATCACTGATTGCTCGGTCATTGCCACGTATCAAAGCTCCAGGCGCACGGCCGCAAGCACGCCGCGTAAGGCACTCGGCAAGCGCCGACCTTTGTCAGCCGGTCGGTGCGGCGGTGAAAACCGCCAGCTGAGCGTCGAAAGCGCGCTTGTATGCGGGCCGCGCTTTGCCGCGGGCCACATAGGCGCAGAGGTTCGGATATTCCTCCAGTATACCCGATCCTTCCAATCTCCGCAGCACCGTCACCATCAGGAGGTCAGCGGCGCTGAACGCTCCGTCGATCCAGTCCGCATTGCCCAGTCGGCCGGAAAGTTCGCCCAGCCGCCTGCGGATGCGTTCGTCGATGAAGGGCAGACGCCGCTCGTACCAGGTCTCGTCGCCTTCCAGATACTCGGCGACCTCGCGATCGACGATCGGCGGCTCCACCGTGTTGAGCGAGGCAAACATCCATGTGATCGCGCGCGCCCGGGCATGCGCATCGTCCGGCAGCAGGCCCGCATGGCGCTCAGCGATATGGAACACGATCGCCCCCGACTCGAACAAAGCAAGATCGCCTTCTTCATAGGTCGGAATCTGCCCGAATGGATGAAGCGCCAGATGCGCGGGTTCCTTCATCGCCTTGAACGAAAGAAGACGAACGTCGTAAGGCTGGCCCACTTCTTCGAGCGCCCAGCGAACGCGCATGTCACGCGCCATACCCTGGCCGCCATCGGGCGACCGTTCAAAGGCGGTAATGGTAATAGTCATGCTGCTCTCCATCGCTTGTCCGTCTTCAAGACGACCGGCTGAACGCGATTCCGACACCCCATGCGCGAGATAATCCTCGCGGCGGCTTCAGATACAGCACAATGGTGCGTTCCTGCCGCTGCTAAGCGGAAGAGGCTTCCTGGCAGCTTCCGACCCAAAGCGTCACAGGAGTTCCGAGACCCGCTGGCGCAGAAATGCTGCCGCCTGCTCGGAAGCAGTCTGCCGATCTTGCCAGTCGTCCTTGACCTTGCCCAGATAGGCCTCACGCGCGTAGATCAGCATATCAGCTTCCTGGACCGGCATCTGGCTCGCTGCCCATGTCGCTGCAGCATCCTTGGTGATGAAGTCACCGGTGGCCGATGTACGCCACATGCGCGCAAGGGTTAGCAACACGTTCCGCTCGTCCCCCTGTAAACTGTCGCCCAATGAGGGGAGTGCATCGCGCATTGCGCGGCGTATTTGTTCCGGCGGAAGCGAGGGCAGAAGCTCCTTTGCATCGGGGCCGAACAGTGGAACCGCCTCTTGTCGCGCCTGGACCAGCACAAGCGTGTTTTCCGGGTCGGACACAGGTACGGGGAGACCTCCGCATTCGAATGTGTCCCGCAACCATTCGCCATAAATGAATTCAGCCCGAGCAGGAAAATTCGGTGCGGCGATATCTGCCCGCAGAAACACCATCAGTTCGATGCAGCGGGGCGCCCCGACAGGACGGGGATGGCGGCCGGGCATTCGCAGCAAAGCCGCCAGAAGATCGCGACGCTGTTCGTCGGCCATGGGGCAGTCGACGATCGCGAGGAGGTCGACGTCACTCTGCGGTCGCAGGCCACCCGAAACTGCCGATCCATGCAGATAAACCGCAAGGAGCGCTTCTCGAAGGATGCTGCGGATGGTTTCTGTCGCTGCCAGTGCCTCGTCAATCTGCTGTCTGTCCGTTCGCATGGCTCGGCTCGATTTGCATGAGTACTACCAGGAGGAAGTGCGCAACGCTTTTTCCGTGCGGAAGGGCGCAGTTTCAGAGTGTTAGAGCGTTTCACTGGTCCAATGAAACAGTGAAACGCACTAGAATATTGCAACGAGCGTATCAAGCTCTTGAACCGATACAAGGCAGCTTTTAGTGCGAGCAGACCTTCAGGCAGCGCTCGACTGGCCCGGGTCGCCCTCTCGCAGCCACTGGACGTCACCTATGGAAAGCGCAATTGAGAAAGCGTCGAGGCTGTGGTTGAGCTCGGAAAGCGAGCGCGGGCCGATCAGCGGGATGACACGGCCCTTCTGCGCCAGAACACTCAAAAGCTATTCGACTTCGAGACGACCGCGGGAAATGCCTGAGCGCGCCCGGGTATTCACGGCCTTGCAGCACAGGAGCCCGCGGCCACGCTGCAACTCGGAAGTTCGTGCACAGATGATCTTGCCGACAGGAGGTGCTCCCCTAGATGGACAAGGATGGAGCTTCAGGAAAGCGCAGTTGCTGCCGGTCGCGTGAGCGCCTCTCCGGAAATGCGGTATCAGCCGCGCAATCCGGCTGTCATGGCCGAAGTCGAGCGCCTTCTCACGGGCCGCACGCGTGACATTCGTCTAAGAGGTGAGCTCGGTCGCCTGTTCCAGGAGCGTTCGTGGTCGCGTACGGCCAAGATCATTCGCGCGTGGATGATATGGGTGACCTTGCTGGACGTGCTGACGCTGGGTCTCAACGCGATCCTGCTTCCGAAGGCGGTCGTGCTCTCGATGCTTCCGCCGGCCTGCATTCTGCCGCCCGCGGCGCTGGCCACCGCCTATGTCTGGCGAAAACCGCGCGGCATCCGGCTGCAAAGGATGTCCCTGCTTGCGGGCCTGTTCCTAATCTTCCTTTCGGTCGCGCTGGTGGGCGTGAGCGCGGGTGGGGAATTCCATGAGCGGCACCTGAACATCATGCTGTTCGTCGCCATTACCGCCATCATCATTTTCGCAGTTCCTTTGGCCTGGACGGTGGCGGTCGCCTCTTTCGCGCTCGGCCTCTACCTGATCTTTCAGTTGCAGAATCCGATGCTGGAGAGGGGCAGCGCCGTGGCTGGAACGCTGTTTTTTGCGAGCGGTATTATTGCGACCGTCGTTGCCCGACGCACGATAACGATCCTGGCCCAGAAGACCTTCCTTCTCGAACTTCGCGATATGCGGCGGGTAGCGGAGCTGGCCGACGCCAATGCCCGGCTGGAGCGGCTCGCAAAGACCGATCCCCTGACCGGGATCGCCAACAGGCGCTGGATGATGGAAACCCTCAGTCGTCTCTGGAGCGCAGGCGCGGAGCGGCGGCCGGGCACCGCCATGCTGATGTGCGACATCGACGATTTCAAGAACCTGAATGATCGGCTCGGTCACGCCGAGGGCGATCGCTGCCTCGTCAAAGTTGCCGGGATCATTCAGAGCAGCGTCAGGCGAAACCGCGACCATGTGGCCCGCTATGGCGGTGAGGAGTTTCTCGTGGTGCTTCCGGGCGCAAATGAGGAAGCGGCACTGGCTACGGCTGAACGAATCAGGGCGAGCGTCGAAGCTGCCTCCCTTCCTAACCCCGCATCGCGCGTATCGCCCTACGTCACTCTCAGCATCGGCGTGGCGGCGCAGGCGCCAGGTGAAGAGATCATCGCGCCGGAGAAGCTTCAGAACCAGGCCGACGCTGCACTCTACCTGGCGAAACAGGCGGGCCGTAACCGGGTGGTCCTCTATCAGCCTGACCTGTCGACCTCATAGCCATGTCAGAGATGGCGACCCGCGGCCAACGCTTCTTCGGCCTCGTCGACCGGCATCTCGAAAACCTTCTTGCCAATGTCGAAGCTGAAGCCTGCCCTTGCGAAGGCAGACAGCTCCTTTGCCTTTCGCTTGTCGTCGAGTTCACCCTTGCGAAAGGGCCCGAAGGCACGCTTGCGGGCGAGAACGAGGGCGGCGTACAGGTCGTCCGCCTCGGCAACGGCGGACGCAACCGTGCTTTTGGCAACGCCTCGCTGCGACAGCCTCTGCGCGATCGCCCGCTTGGACTTGCCGCTGCGCATGCCTGAACTGGTGCTGATTTCCGCATAGGCAGCGTCGTTGAGCGCGTTGTTGTCATAGGCGAACTTCACGGCGGAGTCGGCCAGCGCCTTGACTTGCGCCTCGCTGATCCCGTCGAATTTCTGCCGGGCCTTTCGCGCTATGGCGTCGAAGAGCTGCTTCTCGGTGTGCATCCGTCGTTCAAGGCGATAGATCGTCGAGTTGCGCGCCCATGAGAACATGCGGGGTGTCGGTGTGCCGGATTGCTCCGCCCCTTCGTCGGCGGCAACGCTTTCACAGATTGGATGTGGCGCGGAAACGAACGGCTTCACATCGATTTTTCCTTCTGCCGACAATGAAACGGGGCTCATAACCGTTAGGACAGCGGAAGGCTACAACAATGCAGATTCCTCGACCTGGAGCGCCACTGAAGGCGGCATCATAATCCGGCTCGGGCTTGCACCATGTCACCAATCCTTCAGCAATAAGTCTCCCATCGCCACGGGAACAGCTTCGGCATGTGGCGGCGATGGGAAAACGGGCGTGAGGAGCATCGGGAGGATGCGATGCAGGAGGGCGCCGCCGAGCGGCACGGCATTCCATCCGGAGGTGCGGTTGCCATGGGTTTCCGCCAAGCCGCGGGGCTCGTCCAGCAAGGTGAGCAGCAGGTACCGGGGATTGTCCGCCGGTACGATGCCCATGAAGGATGTGACGTTGAGAACCTTGGAATAGCGGCCCTGAACGACTTTTTCCGCCGTGCCGGTCTTGCCGCCGATCACGTAGCCGGGGACGACGGCCTTCGTGGCTGAGCCGACGGCGGTGTTGAGGCGCAGGAGGTGGCGTATCGCCTCACTGGTGTTCGCAGACACGAGGTTCTCAGCCATGGTTCGTTCGGAAACTGGGCTGTCCCTTATGAAGGTGGGCCTGATCAGCCTTCCGCCGTTCGCCAGAGCGGCGACGGCCATGCTGGCTTGCAGGGGCGTGACGGCGATCCCGTGGCCGAAGGAAACCGTTGCTGTGGTCACCTCGCTCCAGGAGGAGGGCCGCAGCGGTGCGGCGCTCTCCGGCAGCTCGGTCGCAAGCTGAGACAAAACGCCGAAACGTCCGAGAAAAGTTCGCAACGCTTCGGGGCCGAGCGCCATCGCCATTTTCGCCATGACGATGTTCGAGGAGTGAATGAAGGCTTCCGGAATGGTGAGCGGCCTGTATTTCCCGCGATAGTCGTGGATGCGCTGCCGTCCAAAGCGCAACGGTCTGCTCGCATCCACGACGGATTGGAGTTCGAACCGGCCCGACTCCAGCGCCATTGTCGTGGTCAGAGCCTTGAACGTCGATCCCATCTCGAAAACGCCGGCGGTGACGCGGTTTATCCGGTCGGGCTTGAAGGCGTCCACCGGATTGTTCGGGTCAAAGGCCGGATAGGAGGCGAGCGCCAGTATTTCGCCATTCGTGACGTCGAGCAGGAGCCCGGCACCCGCGGCAGCTGCGAATTTCGTGACGGCTTTACCGAGTTCCTGCTCCATGGCGTACTGAACGCGCAGGTCGATTGAAAGCTCGACCGGCTGGAGCTCACGCCCCTTAAGTTCGATGCCGGTGCCGCGCAGGTCCGCAAGCCAGTTTGCGTCGATCCATTTTTCGATGCCGGCGATGCCGAAATTGTCGATGTCAACGGCGCCAAGGACATGGGCAGCCAACGGACCGTTCGGATAGAGCCGTTGATTTTCGGGCCGAAAGCCGACCGCCGCCAATCCGGAATCGATCACCGCCTGCTGCTTGTCCGGTGGTATCTGCCGCTTGATCCACGTGAAGGCATCTTTGCGTCGGAGACGGGTATGGAGTTCGCGTGCGTCGAGTTCGGGGAAGATCGCAGTGAGTTTCTCGACCACCTCGTCCAGATCGGGAATCGACCGCGGCTCGACGTAGAGTGACGCGGTCGGAATGTCGGTCGCGAGCAGCTGTCCGTTCCTGTCGAGGATCGCGGGTCGTCCACCGGGAGCGCTGTCATATGTGAGGCGGGTTTCGCGGCCCGCCTCTTCCTGCATGCCGAGTTGCACAAGTCGTATGAACGCGCCGGCGAAAATGGCGGCAAACGCTGTCATGATACAGACGATGCGTAACCGCCTGCTGCGTGCCCTGCTCCGCAGGGCGAAGGCGTGCTTCCTCATTTCGATCCCTCGACGAGATAAGAGGCAATGGCTCAATAGAGGCCTTGGGGGGCTGTCAGAAGCTGCTCGCGCAACGCGGCAGGGAATTCGGCTCCCTCCGCGCCGAACCCGTCTATGACGGGACATTCCGTCAAGCACGGCCCGGTTCCCGGTTTGAAGACCTCGACAGCCGAATCGGGGTCTCCTGAAGCGGCCCGCCTGCCCGTGCGGCGGTTCACGCTCGCGAAGGTCAGGCCGTGCGGAACCGGGAAGTCCACGGCAGGTTTGCCGCGCATTGCCACCTTCATGAAGTCGATAAAGATCGGGGCCGCGAGTCCGCCGCCCGTTTCGCCGTAGCCCATCGGTTTCGGTGCGTCGTATCCCATGAAGACGCCGGTCACCAGCGTCGGGGTGTAGCCGACGAACCAGACATCCTTCTCGTCGTTCGTGGTCCCGGTCTTGCCGGCGACCGGTGCGCCGAGCTGCGCCACCCGGTGCGCCGTTCCACGCTCGACCACGCCGCGCAGCATCGATGTCACCTGGTAGGCCGTCATCGGGTCGAGCACCTGCTTGCGGGTGTCGCGAAGCACCGGCTCTTCCTGATGCTGCCAGCTTGCGGCGTTGCATCGATCGCAGCCGCGATCGTCGTGACGGAAGATCGTACGACCGTGACGATCCTGGATGCGGCCGATCATCGAGGGCTTAACGGCGTGTCCGCCATTGGCGAGGACCGCATAGGCCGAAACGAGCCGCGTCAGCGTGGTTTCGCCGGCTCCGAGCGACATCGGCAAGTAGGGGGCGAGCTTATCGTAGAGGCCGAAGGCGCGGCCGTATTCGGCAACGACGTCCATGCCCAGATGCCGGGCGAGGCGGACCGTCATCAGGTTGCGGCTTTTCTCAAGGCCGGTACGCAGAGTGGAAGGACCGCCGAATTTGCCGTCGTAGTTCTTCGGTTTCCAAAGACGGCCCGCCCCGTCCGGCATTGAAAAGGGTGCGTCCATGACCAGCGTCGCCGGCGTGTAGCCGGTATCCAGGGCGGCGGCGTAAACGAACGGCTTGAACGCCGAGCCGGGCTGGCGCAAAGCCTGCGTCGCGCGATTGAAGCGTGACTGTGCAAAGGAGAAACCGCCAATGCTCGCCAGCACGCGACCCGTATTCGGGTCCATCGACACGATCGCGCCCTGTACTTCGGGTATTTGTCGCAGGAGGTAACCGTCTTCCGCCTTCTCGACATGAACAACGTCCCCCGGCGAGAGGACCTTGTCGATGGAGTCGACCTGCCTGATCCTGCCTCCGGTAGAAAGCTTCAGCGCCCACCGCATGGTATTGCTGCCGATAAAGCCCGTTTCGGGGGTGGACGGCGAGTGCTCGGGACCAGGCTTCGCACCGCGAAGTCCGATGCGTACACCCGCATCGGAACGGGAGAGCACTACGGCGATCTGCCACTCCTTCACATCCGTCAAAGTCTTCTGCTCAGCCAAGGCGACCGTCCAGTCGGAGACATCGATATGTGCGACCGGCCCCCGAAACCCCCGCGCCTGATCGTACTCGACGAGGCCGGCCCGAAGCGCCTTCAGCGCAGCCCCCTGAAGGGTCGGGTCAAGCGTCGTGCGCACGGAAAAACCGGCATCATAGAGAGCCGCCTCGCCATATTGCGCGGCGACTTCCCGGCGCACTTCCTCGGCGAAATAGTTTGCCTCCGCCATCAAGGGGGTTTCGGCCCGAGGCTTAACGCCGAGAGGTCTCGCCATCATGCTGCTTGCCTTCGCGGCGCTGACGAAGCCGTTGCGCTGCATCTGGCCGATTACCCAGTTGCGCCGGCCGACAGCGCGTTCGGGATGCCGGTGCGGGTTGTAGTTGTTGGGTCCCTTCGGCAGAGCAGCGAGATACGCTGCCTCGGCAACGGTCAATTCGCTGACGGACTTGTCGAAATAGGTCAGCGCACCGGCGGCAATCCCGTAGGCCCCGAGCCCCAGGTAGATGTCGTTCAGATAAAGTTCGAGAATTCTGTCTTTGCTGAGCGAGTGCTCGATGCGGATCGAAAGCACCGCCTCCTTGATTTTGCGTTCAAGGGTGCGATCCGAAGAAAGCAGAAAGTTCTTTGCAAGTTGCTGGGTGATCGTCGAGGCTCCGATCATCCGTTGGCCGGAGCCCAGGTTCACGGCATTGGACCAGGCAGCGTTGACGATGCCCAGGACATCGATCCCGGAATGGGAATAGAAGCTCTTGTCTTCCGCCGAGAGAAAGGCTGCCTTCACGCGCGGCGGGATCGCGGCGATGGGCAGATACAGTCGCCTTTCCCTGGCGTATTCGGCAATCGGCGTTCCGTCATACGCGTAAAACCGCGTCATGAGCGCCGGCTCCCATTCTGCAAGCTTGCGGTGATCCGGCAGGTCCTTCGCGATTCCCGACAGATAAACGGCGCCCGTGCCGAAGATAGCCAGCAAGGCAGCCGAGGCGATGCCGAATATATAACCGATGACCTTCATGCCGATACCAGTGGCTCCGACCAGACAAAAACTTGACACAAGAATAGATGCCGCCCGTGGCGGATGCCGCGACGGTCGTGATTGAATGCCTGAAGCGGATGAGGAAAGTGTGTGCGGCCTTCCGCCCGCATCCCGCTCTAACCTGCTGGAATCGATTACGTTCGTGATCTTTGGCCTGCTCGACCAAAAATCGTCGTGATCTGATATTGCCTTGAACTGCGGGGGAGAATGGCAGAAGCGATAGCACTCGACAAACGAGCAATCTTGCGGGTAGGCATGAATCAAACTTGGTCTTAACGAAGCTGATTCGATGGAACTCCCAAAACTGCCCCTCAATGCATTGCGTGCCTTCGAGGCATCGGCGCGCCACTGCAGCTTTACCCGTGCCGGACTGGAGCTACGGGTTTCGCAGACTGCGATCAGCCATCAAGTGAAGTCGCTCGAGGATCTGCTTGGCGTCAAGTTGTTCCGGCGGCTGCCGAGGGGTCTCGCCCTTACCGATGAGGGGTCGGCGCTTGCGCCGGTGATGAGCGATGTGTTCAAGCGCATGTGTGCGACCATAAGCCGTTTCGAGGAAGGAAACTTCCAGGAAGTCGTGACCGTTGGCGTCGTCGGCACCTTTGCAATCGGGTGGCTGATGCAGCGGCTGCCGGATTTTCATGATGCACATCCGAACCTGGACCTCCGCATCCTGAGCAATAACAACCGCGTCGATCTGGCCGGCGACGGCCTCGACTTCGCGATCCGGTTCGGGGACGGGTCGTGGCATGGCACGGACGCAATGCATCTGTCGGTCGCACCGCTGTCGCCGGTCTGCTCGCCTCGGATTGCCGCTCGGCTAAAGGAACCGGTCGACCTCGCCGGAATCGAGCTGTTGCGTTCGTACCGATCCGATGAGTGGGCCCAATGGTTCCGGGCAGCGGGCGCCCAGCCTCCCATCCTGCGCGGCATGGTTTTCGATACCTCCCTGGCGCTGGCAGAGGCGGCCGCCCGAGGTTCAGGCGCAGCCCTCCTGCCGATCACCATGTTCGAGCATTATATCGAGAGCGGACGGCTGGTTCAGCCTTTCGACATCACGGTGGCAGCAGGTGACTATTGGCTGACATGGCTGAAGTCACGCCAGTTCACCAGGGGCATGACCGCGTTCAAGTCGTGGCTGAAGCAACAATTGTCCAACCCTGCCGGCGTGCCATAGGCGACAGGGTCGCTGCCGGGGCATCCCGCCCCGGCATACCTGGCTTCAGGCTGGTCGCCGCGCCCTCATGTCAAGGGCGAGTTCGCTGTCCTTGATTTCGCTGGTCGGCGCGAGCATCGAAAGTTCGAACGGCCGCAATGCGCTGCGTTCGGCCATGCGATGCGGCCAATCGGGGTTGACGAGCGCGCCGCGTCCGAGCGCGATCATGTCCGCTCCGGCTTTCATCACCTGCTCAGCGCGCGCAAGATCGTGCAGGCTGCCATTGGCGATGAGGAAGAGACGCGGAGCATGACGGCGGGCAAGCGACACGAGAGAGAAATCGCCGCCTTCGAAGGCCGGTTGCCAGGCTTCGAACTCCGTCACATGAGCGAAATTGGCCGGGCTGCCAGCCAGTGCTTCGAACACTCTCGCCGCCCCCTGTTCCCGCTCCGCCCACTTATGCCGGAAGTCGTTGACCTTCCCCTGGGAGAGGCGCAGGCCGAGCGGCACGGATTGGCCGATGACCGCGCGCACGGCCTTCAGCACTTCCAGGGACAGGCTCAGGCGAGCGACGATGTCGCCGCCCCAACGATCCTTGCGATGGTTGGTATAGTCGGTGAAGAACTGATCCAGGAGATAGCCGTTGGCGCCGTGGATCTCGATGCCGTCGAAACCGGCGACCTCGATCGCCAGGCGCGCGGCACCAGCGAAACCCTCTATCGCGGCGGCGATCTCTGCTTCGCTGATCTCGCGGGGCACGGCATAGGGGCCGTCGCCGCGGTAGCCGGTCATCTGGCTTCCCTTGGGGCGGACGGCCGAGGGACCGACTGTACCGGAACGGTGAGGATTTCCTTGAGACAGCGCGCCGCCATGCATGAGTTGCGCGAAGATCCTGCCGCCGGCCGCATGGACCGCATCGACGACGCGGCCCCAGGCCTCCGCCTGTTCCCGGTCGGTCAAGCCGGGCTGCCCCGAATAGGTCTGCGCATAGGCCTTGTCTGTGTAGATGCCTTCTGTCGTCACCAGGCCGAAGCCGCCGCGTGCGAAGCGTCGATAGTAGTGCACCATGCGTTCGCCCGGCACACCGGCGGACGAAGCGCTGATGCGTGTCATCGGAGCGACCGACAGGCGGTTGGCGAAATCAAGACCTTTGAGGCTTGTGCCGGTGAAGACCGGTGAGGGGATGATCGCCGGCGCGTTCATATCAGCGGCTCCCGTCGAGCGCGATGGCCTCAATCTCGATCAGCGCCTTTGGCGAATAGAGCGAGGAAACCTCGATGATGCTGTCGGCGGGATAGGGCGCGGAAAACCATCTGCGGCGCAGTTCTACGATCTTTGCGAAATTCTCCATGGAGCGCAGGAAAATCGTAACCTTGACGACCTTGTCGAGCCCGGAACCCGCGGCCTTCAAGGCGCGATCGAGATTGCCGAAAGCCTGCTCGGCCTGGCGGTCGAAGTCGCCCTCGCCGACGATCTCGCCATTGTCGCCGATTGCCGCCTGACCCGAAACGAAGACGAAGCCATTGGCCTTGATTGCCTGCGAAAGCAGGAACGGCGCATAGGGGTCCGGCTTCGTGACGACCTGTTCGAGAAACATGGGGTGTCCTTTCATGCTTGAGTTTTGCTCAGCTCGGCATTGTCGCCTTGCTCGGTCAGGGCAATATGTCGGTCCCTTCGCGCATTGACAAAGGAGCATTTCTCAGTCGATAGATGAGTTGAACTCATGCGTGAGGAAGTGATGAGAAAGCTGCCGCCACTTGGGGCATTGCGGGTCTTCGAGGCTGCTGCCCGCCGGCTGAGCTTCAAGGACGCAGCCGAGGAACTCAACGTTTCAGCGACCGCCGTCAGCCACCAGATCCGCCAGTTGGAGGAGACGCTGAACGTCAAGCTCTTCGAGCGCGCAACGCGGCAGGTGCATCTGACCGCCGCCGGAAAGACGCTGTTTCCAGTGCTGCGCGACGGCCTGGACCGCTTCGAACAGGCGATCGCAGACGTGCGCCGCCAGCAGGCGGGGCAGGTGGCGCGGCTCACTTCCACCGTCGCCTTCGTCGCGAAGCGGCTGGCGCCGCTCGCAGGTTCGTTTCGCGAGACGTATCCCGATTGGACCTTGCGGCTCGACGCCTCCAACCGGGCCATCGATCTGGAGGCAGATGCAGATGCCGCCATCCGTTTCGGCGGCGGGAACTATCCGGGGCTCGTTGCGGAGCCGCTGTTTGCGGATCGCTTCGCGCCGGTCTGCGCGCCGCGCCTGGTTCAGACCAGCGCTGCCGATCTCCGGCATGCGACGCTCATCCACTTTGATTGGGGTCCGGCACGGCGCGACGATCCGCGCGCGCCCGTTTGGCGCCAATGGCTGGCTCGGGCCGGCGTCGACGACGTCGACGCGAGCGCGGGAATTTCATTCACCGACGAAATCCACGCGGTCCAGGCCGTGGTGGCCGGGCAGGGGATCGGGCTGCTGAGCCTCACCCTGGTTGCGGAAGAGCTCGCCTCCGGCATCCTCGTTCAGCCACTCGAGCTGTCGCTCGAAGGCGACCGCTGCGATCTGGTCTATAGCCCGCGCATGGCCGACCGGCCTGCGACGCGCGTGCTGCGCGACTGGGTGATTGCGCAATTCGGCGGCACGGAGCATCGACTCGGCCGGCGGTCGCTTGCCCAGCCTCGCGCTTAGACTAGTGCCCATCCATAAACAGCAAGTATTTGGAATTGTTGCGGAAAACGCGCTTTTTGTGCGGGCAAGGCCCGGCGGTTTTAGGTACACTTTAGCATCAAGCCACTGATTCTAAAGACAAACCCGCAACCGCCGGAGCCGACAATGCGCCAAGAACGCACCGTCCAGGGCAGCATATTCGATCTTTTCGCCGAGCACGAGATCGGTCGTGAGTTGGAGGCGATGTCGCAGTGGCTGGACGCCCATCGCGATCTTTTGAATTTGGTGACGTCCGATCTGCGCCGACAGGGGGTCACGGAGACCGGCCGGCAGGATTTGCCGTCGGAGGCGGTGCTGCGCTGTGCTCTTCTCAAACAGTACCGCCAGTTGAGCTACCAGGAGTTGGCGTTTCATCTGGAAGATTCCGCCTCGTTCCGGGCCTTTGCCCGGCTGCCATGGGGATGGAGCCCGAAAAAATCGGTCTTGCACAAGACGATCAGCGCGATCCGGGCGGACACCTGGGAAGCGGTCAACAAAATGCTGCTGGCCAGCGCCCGGCAAGAAAGGTTGGAAAGCGGCAAGATCGTGCGTGTGGACAGCACCGTCACGGCGGCGCTGATCCACGAACCAAGCGACAGCAGTCTTTTGTGGGACTGCGTGCGGGTGATGGTTCGTCTTCTGCAGCAGGCGGATTCGCTGGGCAGCACTATTCCCTGGCACGATCACTGCCGCGCGGCGAAGAAGCGGGCTCGGGTGATCGAGTATACCCGCGGTCGCCCGAAACGGGTTCAGCACTACCGCGCTCTGCTCAGGATCGCCCGGAACACCCTGGATTATCTGCAGCAGGCGGCGGCACACTTGCCGCTGGCGGCAGGTCCGGCGGGCAAACTCTGGCAGGCCCAGCTTCGCCACTATCAGCCACTGATCACGCAGATCATCGCCCAGACCGAGCGGCGGGTGCTGGCCGGCGAAGCGGTGCCGGCCGGCGAGAAGCTTGTCAGCCTGTTCGAACCACATGCCGACATCATCGTCAAGGGCAGCCGCGACGTCGATTACGGACATAAGCTCAATCTGACCACCGGCAGGAGCGGACTGATCCTCGATCTCGTCATCGAAGCCGGCAATCCGGCCGACAGCGAGCGGCTCTTGCCCTTACTGGAGCGCCACATCGCCTTCTATGGCGAGGCGCCGCGGCAGGCGGCCGCCGACGGCGGCTATGCAAGCCGTGAAAACCTGCGCCAGGCCAAGGCCTGGGGTGTGCGCGACATGGCCTTCCATAAGAAGAGCGGCCTCAGGATCGAAGACATGGTCAGGAGCCGCTGGGTGTATCGAAAGCTCAGAAACTTCCGGGCCGGCATCGAGGCCGGCATCTCCTGCCTGAAGCGAACCTATGGCTTGGCCCGCTGCACCTGGCGCGGGCTTGACCACTTCAAGACCTACGTCTGGTCCTCGGTGGTCGCATACAATCTCGCCCTCTTCGCCCGTCTCAGGCCGACCTGACGCCGGTCATCGCGCCGCGTTCAGGAACACGCCGCGAGCGCCGGCCGATGCCACACGACCCTATCGCCGCCAAATCGCCCTTCGACCACAACCTGCAAGCCCGGTGCCATCACGCCTCCCGAAAAAAGACCGCGTCAGCGAGCAAAACACCTCTAAAACCCTGAAAAACAGGCGTTTATGGATGGGCACTAGACTAGAGGCGCGACACCGCCAGCCCGATAGAAATGCGACACTAGACTTCAGCGCTTGCTGACACGGACATCGCCCGACGCTCTTCCACGGTCAGGTGCTACAATGCCATGCAGCGCATAGCTTGACGGGAGCCAACCAGGGCTCAACCCCAACTCTAACCCGTGCGCGAAAAGCCTATCGTCGACCCATGCGTTGAGGCTCTTCGTGTCAGCGTTTGTCGTCATAGATTCTGCCGGCGGCGCAAGCACGCCATCACTGATAACTATGACTTCTATGTCGCCGACTTGACTGCGTAACGAAACGGGACCAACTCATCCAAGGGCGCATGGGGAATCGCCATTGAGGATCTCAAGGGCCGACCCTCAGGAGGCATGCTATGCGAAGGTTCAGGATAATCTATCGGATGAATAGGTTGGACTCAGTTCGCGCGATGCTCCCGCCGATTTGCCCGATCACCACACTTGTACGACCTGCCATTAGTTTGCACTAATGCGATCGCCGGCATTTGCATGCCAAACAGGCTCCCGTGGTCTATGCAAACTCGTTGCGAGTATAGGTGCTTCGCCGGAATGGAGTTAAGCAGGCTGCTAGGCACGGTAGGGTAACGCAGAGGAGAAACCATTTGCTAAATAGCCATTGCGTTTCTGGATTTTCTCTTGCCTGCACATCCACCAGCTATATTGGAAAGGTCGTATGATACAATCTTGCAGTGCGGTGGCCGGGCTCATCTTGCTTTCCTGCCTTGCTGGTTGTGCTACGCAGCGCGTGGACCTTGCAACACTGCCCGATACTCACTCCCCAGCGTCGCAAAGCACTCAGGCGACGCGGTCACACCCTAGTTCCGGAACCTTCGACCTCCTCTACATCACCGACCGCGCACCTGTAACCACCTCGGACGGCAAATTGTCTTATAGTGCTGAAAGAGCCATGTCCTTGAGTTTCGGATCGGTATCGATCACGCCGACAGGCAAGCCTCCTGCCAGCAAAAGTGGGTTGCGTGTCAGCGCGGTTTCAGAAACTAGCCGGTTTCCGGCGACACCTTACGGCATTGAGGCGACCGCAAACGGGCTGAGCCGCCCGCTGGCGGCTGTCTCGGCCCACGGCCAGGCCGCCGCATCGCTGCAGGCCGAAGTCGCGCGTCGTCTCGCAGCAGCCGATCGTAAAGAAGTCGTGGTCTTTGTTCACGGTTACGGTAACAGCTTCGACGACGCCGCGCTCACCACAGGCGAGATTTGCAGGTCGCTGCAGAACCAGTTTGTCTGCGTTGTCCTGACTTGGCCTGCTGGAGGATCCGGCGGCTTATTCTTTGGCTACAACATCGACCGCGAGTCGAGCGAATTTTCAGTCGCGGACCTTAAGAAAGCCATTCGCATCATCGCCGAAACTCAAGGGGTCGAGCGGCTTCACCTCTTGGCGCATAGTCGCGGAACCGATGTGCTCGCGAGTGTGGTCCAGCAACTCAGCATTGAAGCCTATGTCAGCCGATCCTCAATGTGGCAGCGCTACAAGATCGCGAATGTGGTGTTCTTCGCTCCCGATATCGATCTCGACGTGGCTTCTTCCAAAATGTTCGCGTGGGTATCGGATCCAGATCTTGCCTTCGGCAGCAAACCAAGGCCGAGCACGGTCCCGCCTCAAGGCCCTCTGCATCTCACGGTTTATTCGTCGCCCGGCGACAAGGCGCTTGGGGCATCAACGCTGCTCTTCGGCAGCGCCTTGCGGCTGGGGCAGCTCGCTGTCAACAGGCTTCCCAAAAACAGGAGCGAAGCGGCGTCCAAATGGGCAGGGTCTCAGATGGGTGATTTAGTCGATTTCATCGAGTTTTCAGGTGGCGGCTTCATTGGCCATAGCTACTTCTTGTCGGATCCCGCTGTTAAAGCTGACTTCGTTGCGCTCATTCGCGACAGAGCGAAGGCGGGCGATCCCCGTCGCCAAATCATCGAAATCAAACGGCCTTTCTGGCGGGTATCGGATGTCCAGCAGGCCCTGTGATGATCGCTTTCGGGACCTCGAAGCGATCCTGCAGAAGAGCAGCTCCGGTCCTGAGAGCCGACTAGGGGATCCGATCGCCAACCTCGTAACGCAATTGGGTGTCACGCTCTTCGACCGGCTCTCGACGAAGAAGCCGCAGCTGACTTTGGAGGGCAGGAAGGTCCTCGCCGAAGCCAAGAGCGTCGCCCATGGCACCGACAATGTTAGGGCAAAAGTAAAAGCATGCTCCGCGGCGTAGAGCCGGAGGTGCACCTTGCGCTGGACGTCATGCTTCCTGCCGCCCGCGACGCGCTGAAAGCCAAGCATATGCTCCTCAAGAAAGGCATTGGTTGGGGCAACATGCCCGAACCAATGGTGAGAGATGACATCGAATCAGGTCGCCTCGTACACTCAATCTGCCAGACTGCAAAGGCGGGCCATATCGCCTTCAAGCGGTTTATCGTACCGACCCGCCGCCAGGGCCTGCTGCCCGGTTTCTGATCGATCTTTTCCAGAGGCAGGACATGGATAAAGCCGTGCCTCCTGGCGCGGCGATCTTCGATTGCATCAACCGCGCTTAGTACGTAAATAAAAGCGTCTGTGAATTCGAACGCTCAGACCCGGGCCTCTTCTTTCGTTCAGAGAGAAGGGGCCTTTTTGCGCGCAAAGCCTGGGCGCGTTAAGACCAGCGATCGCTTTTCTCGCCATCTAGCATCGCGACCGCATCGGCTTCGATACGGCGGCAGAGCCCCTCATATTCCGCCAACAGATCCTCACGGCATGGGATCTCCTTGCGGAGCTCGTCACGCGTTAAAGCAGTGACCTCGTAAACTTTACAAAGGCTCTGAAACGCCAGCCGGTGGGTGCTCGGGATTTTGTCGCGGTAACGGGGCAGGGCGAGCTTGAGGCGTGCTTTACCCGCCCGGATGAAGGCTATTCCCGAGTTCATCTGGTCGCGCAGCATATCGTCTTCGTCCGGATGCTCGCCCGCTTCATTGCCGTTCATGGGTGCTCCTATCCACGAGCGTTCGCAGTAGCGGCATACCGTTCATCCAGCTCTTGCACAAACAAAAATCGGAGACTCATGGCTCCGGAAGCTCTTCCCGTCGCTCTCGATTGCAGCTTTCAGATCATGCCGGAATTTATCTGACGCTGGCGCACGTAGGCTTTTACAGCCGCCTCTAGGCTCTTGCACTTTTTCTCCGAATTGAGCAGAGCGTGATCATCTTTCTCGGGGGCGCAGCGAAGAACATCACGCCGCCTGCACGCGTACTCGTAAGACCAGACACAGGTTCAGAAACCAAAAATCTCGATAAATCCAAGAGTTGTCGCGCAACTCCGGCGCAGCCAAAAGTAAACGGTCCATCCCTGCCTTCTGTGTATCCATGGCGTTTGCTTTCGGTCGCGAGGCCAATTCGCCTCAATGGAGCTGTTAGGAAAAAGTTCCACTACGTTGCCCCATAAAAGGACCGCGGCGGGTAATGAGCTTGATCGGCATTGCCGCGCTTCGAAGCATGTCAGTTATAAGGTGAGTTGCACGGCCGGCGTGCGCCATCAAAGGGCTGAAACGTATCGTCTGATAAGCGATACGAGGCGTAGCGTTCCTGGCACCAGCGAAGATGCGCGTTGGCGTCGAATTGGACCCTTTGCCTCTGGCGCGGGCGCGATCTGTCCACCGCTCTGGGCAAAGGGCCTCCCACCCTCGCACCGGGGCCTACGCTGATATCAGGAGCCCTGCCGCGATAGCGGGAGCCGTAGTTCGGATATCGCTGCTGCAGGAAGTCGCGGTATTCCCTCTCGATGAAGAGGTTGTGGTTGCTGCTGCCCATGGGACTGCCGACGCAAAAGCTGCACGTCTGGGCTTGCGCCGGCAGCATACCTATCGCTGCGGCAATCACCGCAAAGGCGAGCGTTGCTGAAGCTTTCACAGACCTCACCCTTTCTGCTCGGAGAAAACGATCGATGGGCCTGTCGTCCCATGTCCGTTCCCATTTCAACTGAATGTGGATCAATGGCGAGGCCCGTCAAGGGCTGCGGCCGGTGACGAGCCTCCCGGCCGCCTACGAGGGGCGAGACGACCCAGTTCCAGTTTAGGCCTGAACACTGTGAGCTGCCATTAACCAGTGCGGCTTAGCCCGCCTGACTCTGCACCGTTTTCGACAGACGCGCTCTTCGTTTGGCTCCGGCACGGGGAGACCTATTCCACGGCCGAGCTGGGGAAGGTGCCCGCCGGCGAGCGACCGCAGCCGAGCGTCGAAGAGGAGCTGCCGGCATTCGAGTGGTCGTGTTTCGAACGTCAAGTGACGCCCGAGAACTTCTGATGCTCGAGCAAGTAGGCTATTGCAGCCGCCTGTAGGCTGTCGCACTTCTTCTCGGACCGAAGTAGCGTCCGGTCGTCTTTTTGGGGCGCGCATCGCAAGACATCCCGTCGTAGACACGCCTCTTCATAGACTGTGCATAGCTTCAGAAATGTGAAGTCTTGAGTCATCCAAGTGTTGTTCGCAGTTCGCGCGCGGCCAGTAGCAGCCGTGCGGCGCGACGCCGGAAGATCAGCGGAGGATTGACCGGACCGTCGTGGGCATCTGCGCCGCTTCGGTGTGGACGAAGTGGGAATGCGCCCGCCACGGCGAAGCGCAGCAGTAAATCGCATTACACTACGAGGGGAGGGGCTTGGCTGACACAGGAAACCGAAAAGATGGTCGCAACTCCGAAATGGCGCTTTGAATATAACCTCAACACCCTGGTCATCATATTCGGCTTCGCTGGCCTCATAGCGTGGGGCGCGACCTGGGAGAGGGTGAAGGCCAATCAGGACTCGCAGGCCAATTCGATCGATCGCCTCGACAAGCGCCTGACGGCGGCAGAGGTGTCTCTCCGGCAGATCGACAATCACGAGCTCCGGATCCCGGCGGTGGAGAAGCAGGCGGCCGAGGCGGCCACCTCAATGAAGGCCGTCGAGAATACGCTCAACAGCCTTTCGATCAATACGCGTGTGATGCGCGAGATCCCCCAGCGCATCGAGGCCAGCCAGCGCGACGGGGCTCAGCTGCTGCGGTGAGATGGCAGCGCCTCTATGAAGGGGAACGAGAGACGCTGCCTGGCGGGCCGACGAGGTGAAGTGTGAAGGGATAAAGTCGACCTCGCTGAAATAGCCGCTTCAGGGCAAAGCGACTGCTAATGAACTCCTTGCCCCGGCGTTAGTTCCAAGTCTTCTTCCTCGCGCCTTGCCGCGGTCCCTCACGAAGCCTCAGATCTGTTGACAAAAACGGCAGCACCCTGAAGCTACAAAGGGTGCTGCCTAGCAGTTCTGGAGAACGTCACATTAATTTTCCATCAGCAGCCCGCCTTAGTCAGCGGTGTCCTCTAACCGCGGGCTTAGCTGATGGTTCCCAAAAACTAACCAGGCTGGCGCTTGCGAAGTGAGGGCCGCGTCTCAAAGGGCGATCCATGCGGAGGCGAACAGTGCAATGACAATAAGCAGTACTAGGATACCGGCCACATTGAGCGAGTCCATTTCATTGTTCTCCTCAGACTCCCACGGCAGGTGAACACGTCAACCGTCATGAGGTTCCCGCCCTTGCCGGCGTACGGTCGGGTCCTTATCCTTCTTGTTGCTACATGGAGAAGCCTCGTGTCATGGGTTCATCTATTTCAAGTACCGCTCGAGTGAATGCACTCTCGCCAGCGGCACCTGGGCCGCTTTCCTTTTAAGTATTGGATTTCAGCTTATCCGTTTCGACGCCGAAATGCCTGGCGTATGTAGTTTTAAGAAGGAGTTTCGGATGAAATCGTTTCGAAGCATATCTGCCGCGACGCTCTTGCTTTACAGCATCGATGCAGCTTCTGCTGCCTGCGTTGTTCCCCAGGGAGCAAACCTCGCTGAACATGTCATGCTAAGAAACACATGCGAACAAGATGTTATGGTTCGAGTGTTGGTGTACAGCAATACAGGCCACGAAGAGACGAGATTTTACAGGCTGCGAGGACGCCCTAGCCACGAGGCGCACTGGGAAAGGCGGATATTCATTGGAAATTTCCACATGGACATTGTCAACGAGAGTGACTGGGATTTCACGAAGGGCGCCGATGTCAGTCGCTTTCAGATTTTGAGAGAAAGGCCTGTTGGAAATGGAGATACTGCACTAGGGATAATGAATCCGGATCCTGATCAGTACATGGTCTTTAAAGTTGACGTGGTCGAGAAGGGAAAATTGGCAGGAACATTACACGGCATCTTGCCCCCAGGCGGCTATGCCGCGCGGATCGCTTTTAGGCTTAAGGGTGAGTCGTCGAGTGAAAGCTATCTCAAGATCCGAGCTGCCTCGCTCGACCCGCTTTAGAAAGCCCGAAACGTCACTCGTCCGCTTGATCCTCCTCGGCCGGCGCGAAACTGCTGCTCGAAGGCCTCTTCCCAATTCCGATGGCAGGAGGCGCCGACGTGCTTCAAAGGCTCGAAATGGTATCGCGCCAGAAGTGCGGCCGAGATTATCCGCGCCATCTCCTTTCGCGCGCCTTCTGCTTTCAGCCGGTCGCGGTCGCAGGCGGCCCGCCTCAGTTCGAGCGGGATCGCGTAGAGCGTCTGCGTAACGAATGGCGCGATCGCCGGAGACCGCAACACCGTCTCCACATCGAAGATGGCAAAGGCCCCGAAGGATTCGGCAATACCCCTGGCGAGCTCCTGGACGCCGCGCACCTCGACGGGACAGCGATACTGGTCGAGGCCGGCATAGGCCCGCCTTTGGTGCGGAGGCATTACCGCAAGATCGATTTCGATCGCGGTTCCTATTTCATCTTCAAGTGTTCGCATGATGCGCGCCTTCGTCGTTGCCGCCCCTGATTGCTGAATTGGCGCCGCATCGCCACCGATCATTCGCAATATGTTCTTACCATGCACGGAGTCAATGTGGACTTTCCCGGCTGATTACCGTGCTGTCAAAGACGTGCATGCAGCCCAACCACCGACGACATACCACTCTGATCTCCAGCTCATCTGTCGACCAGGCATTCCAAGAATCTTCTGGGAGGGGGTGGATACGGAGGACCAGACTCGGGTTGGGACGGCTTCAGGCGTCTTGTTGGGCCAACGTCCGATCTGACGCAATAGGATCGAGACTGTCATCCGGGTCTTTCGCCCAGTTTATAGGTCCTGACCCTAGGGCACCGTCATCTAAATTTACGTGAACGACTACCGAGAGGCGACGAATTTTATCCGGGCACCCGATGCCAAAGGCGCTTTACTCGTACGCGGGGCGGCTGACGAGGTATGACAAGGATTATCTCATGCTGCCGAAATCGCCTAACGGTCGTACAAACATTGGCACCGTGAGCCTTGACGCTAAAGAGCTAGCGGTCGCGGGAGACGATTCCCTTACCTTGACATTGTCGCATGAGGAGCCTGCTGACGCGGCGAAAGCCAATTGGCTGCCGGCGCCGGAGGACCAGTTCGCGCGGATCATCGCGCCTATGTGCCTGGGCAGCCGATCCTGGACAATACATACACTTTCCCGAACGTCGAGCGTCGATAATGCTGCCGCGGCTTGCCGTGCTCTGTCCGGGGCGTCGGGCGAGCAGTTCCTGGAAGGTGGAATGGGCCGCCGACGACTCAGCCATTGACTCTACGGATGAGAAAAAGAAACGGAGTGCATGGCAAGCCACCATCTTTGCGTGGCTCAAGCCGTTGATGCCGTCGCGGTGGCTGCCTGGTATAACGTGGCCAGACTGGTGACACAGTCGTGCAAGACGAATATCCGATCTACCCTCGGGCGAACGCAGGGATCTGGTACCGGCGGCGGTAGGCGCCCGGCGTCATCCCAGTGATGCGCTTGAACAGGAAGCGAAAGAACGAGGCGTCCTCATAGCCGACGCGCGAGCTGATCTCGTCGACCGGCGAGCTCGTACGTTCCAGCCTGCGTTTGGCGTCTTCGATGCGCAGGCGCTGCACGTAGGCGATAGGCGCATGGCCAGTTGCGGCGGTGAGCGCCGCGTGAACGTGCGTTCGGCGAGTTTCAACCGCCAAATCATCTCGTCGACCGGATTAGCGACCGAAAATGGTTGGCTGGCCAGGCCTGGGCGCTTTGGATCTCGGCATCGCCATGGTCGCTCCTACCCGCAAATATCTATAAGGGGCAAGCACGTCCTGATGCCATTGCAGCGCGAACATGCGCGCAACTTCCTGTGCGACTGTGGCGCCAACGTGCGGCCTCGGTCGCCGGCTAGTGTCAGAAGGCTCCAACAGCGGCCCAACGCCCAGGAGAAACGAGAAACCTGGAAAAGCACCGATCGGCAGGTAGCCTGAAGGACATCGGGCGAGGGGACGACCTTCGACACGGCGTTCAATACGACTGAACGGACGCACAGCGTTGTAGGTTCGTCTTCGAAATGGGTAATCCCCGCCCCATCCGCTCCTAAGGCGCTGGTCATCCACCCAAGACTGAGGCTATTGCTACCAGGGTCAATCCGACAGCGACCATCAAAAGCCCGGTACGCCATGGATGTCCCGAATGACGGCCAAGGGTATAACCGGTCGAAAATAGCAAAGCGATGGCTATGACATTGGAGACGCGGAGAGCGATGACAGCGTTTGTTATGAACAAAAAGGGTGCGACGACCGGAAAGGTAAGTAGAAAGATCAACAGGAATACAGCCAATGCGCCAACAAAGTCTTGCGCTCGAGGCCGCGCGCGCACCTCCTCCCGCGACAAACTTATTAAATGCAACCGAATCCGATCGAGGTCACCAGCCGAAAGCGCCGGCACGACCAGGGCTGGCAGCGCGTCTGCAATGATCCTTCGGGCGGCAATCGCACTATCTGCGGCGCGTACGGCTTGAAATGTGCGCTCGGAGAGCCTTCGTTCTGCCATCGAACTCATGAAAAACATAACCGCATCAATGATGCCCCACGCCAGGTTGCAACCGAGCGCTCCGATGAGCATCGCCTTGACATCCGCTCTGCCGGCTTGCGCGGCGCTGAGGGAACTGGTGAAAGTCATCACCATGATTAATCCAAAGAGAATCTCGCTTGCGCGATCTACCGGGTCGAGCACGCGACGAAAAGATGCGTTGGCGCCGGCATCTGGGGTTGCTCTGTCCATTACGGCTTTGCCTCGACTGTCGGTTATTGTCCCCCGCCGGGCGGCAGCAGAAACAACGTTGGCCAAAGATAATAAACACCGCGAGGACCATGATACTAGGCCGAGCGTCCGCCGTTGCACAGCAGGGTTGCCGCCATCCTCGCAATCAACATCATTGCCACCTCGCCAATATTGCAAGCTCATCGGCGCCGGGCGAATGGCATAGATGACAAGTCCAATACGGGCGCCACGAACAGAGCGATCTGGGCTGCACTGCCAAGTGCGATACCAACACTCAAGTCGAGGTGGTCCCTCCGTGCCGCGGAGAACGCGGTTGTCATCTCCGCGGGGGGAAGCATTATTGTACCTTGTTCCTTCAAATGAGAAGGTCCGTCCATTCACCAGCCCTTCTTACGGATGCTTTATACCGCGCTCCCTTATTGCGCCGGTGCGAGCGCCAGTTCTCCCATTTCTTGCCGTCGATCTCCGCCGGCGCGGCCAGTACTTGTGCGTGCGGAAGACGATCATGGACCAGACGGGACGTTTCAAGGTGCCATTTCCCGCCAAATGACGATGGACGTCCTCGGGATCGTCCGCCCTCGGCGAAATAGGGCGCACAATCCATGCCCCCGAATTGAAACCTGGCGCCGGGTCCGGCGATGCGAATTTTCGACGATTGCTCTGTCCGCGCCACCTATTTCGCTCGGGACACGGCCGATGAAATGGAAATTCGGCAACTTGCTATGGCGCTATACGAGCGTACCGATTCGAACTGGGCCTGCGATCACGGCCCCACACTCACCCTCGGCTGGGTGTGGAGACTGTTTGCATCCCCTTCGCTGGCGAGATACAACAAGGGTTTGACGATGTCCGCCGGTCTTCAGCGGACTGCGCCCCGCCGGCTTCAGGGGTGGATGGCTGTAGAGGGCCGGCCCAGGCCAGCGATCTCCCTGTGGGGAAATTGCCATTCAATCCAATTTGATGTGTTTGATAGAGATCAATGCCTGACAGGGAGCATTGCTTTACATGCAATCAGAGATTGGGACCGAACTTCGGTCAAGCCGAGGAGTGGATTTATGCCTCAGCCCACCATCCCGACATTCGCAGATATCTTCGCCTATTCGCTCGATGCCTGGCAGCGCTCAGTCCTGTTTCTCGACATCATGCGCCAGCGTGCAGAACAGTACGAGGAACACACCACGCGCACCGCGCCCCATGTATTGGACTACGATGCAGAACTCCTTCTAGACGGCCGCACGCTCGCCCGGCCGGCGAATTATGCGCTCGCCCGCATCGTTCCGCCGGGCGGAGTGGTGATCGACCCGTTGAAACGGCCCTTTGTCGTCGTCGATCCGCGTGCCGGCCACGGACCTGGAATCGGTGGTTTCAAAGCAGACAGCGAGATCGGCGTGGCGATGAAGGCCGGCCACCCGTGCTATTTCATCGGTTTCCTTCCAGAACCTGTTCCCGGCCAGACGATCGAGGATATCGCCCACGCGGAAGCGGTCTTCCTCGAAACGGTCATTGCCCGCCATCCCCAAGCCGACGGCAAACCCTGCGTGATCGGCAACTGCCAGGCCGGCTGGGCGGTGATGATCCTCGCATCCCTGCGCCCGGAGCTGTTCGGACCGATCATCATCGCGGGTACGCCACTCTCATATTGGGCAGGGGTCAGAGGACAGTATCCGATGCGCTATTCCGGCGGCCTGCTCGGCGGCAGTTGGATGACGGCGCTTACCGGCGATCTCGGCGCCGGAATATTCGACGGCGCGTGGCTGGTCCAGAATTTCGAGAACCAGAACCCCGCCAATACTTTCTGGACCAAGCAGTACAATCTTTACTCGAAGCTAGACACCGAGGCTGAGCGCTACCTTGGTTTCGAGCGCTGGTGGGGCGGGCATGTGCGGCTAAACGCCGAGGAGATGCAGTTCATCGTCGATGAACTCTTCGTCGGCAACAAGCTCGCGGCCGGAGAGATCCGCACCTCTGATGGCACCGCCATTGACTTGCGCAATATTCACTCGCCGATCGTCGTCTTCTGCTCGAAAGGCGACAATATCACGCCGCCCCAGCAGGCTCTCGACTGGATCCTGGACCTGTACGACAGCGTCGACGAAATCCGCGCCCACGGCCAGACCATAGTCTATGCCATACACGAGAAGGTTGGCCATCTTGGCATCTTCGTCTCCGCAGGCGTCGCCAAGAAGGAGCACGACGAGTTCGCGTCCAACATCGATCTGATCGATGTGCTGCCGCCGGGTCTCTATGAAGCGGTGCTGGAGCCCGTGAGCGAAGTTGCCGAGGGTAGTGACTTGATCGTAGGTGAGTGGGTGATGCGCTGCGAGGCACGAACGCTGGAAGATATTAGAGCGCTCGGCGGCAACGATCTCGAAGACGAGCGTCGCTTCGCCGCAGCCGCGAAGGTCTCCGATATCAATCTGGCACTTTACCGCACGTACCTGCAACCCGCGGTCAGGGCCATGGTGACACCGCGGATGGCCGAGGCGTTGCGACGCATGCATCCGCTGCGCCTGCAGTACGAGGTCTTCGGCCCAAGCAATCCCTTCGTCGCCTGGATAGAGGCGGCGGCCGAGCATGTTCGCGACAACCGCAAGCCGACAGCCGCCGAGAACCCATTCCAGGCGCTGCAGGAAAATATGTCGCAGCAAATTGTCGACGGGCTGGAGACCTGGCGCCGCACAATGGAGCGCCTTTCGGAAGAGACTTTCCGCGTTGTCTACGGCTCGCCTCTGCTGCAGTCCTCGCTTGGAATCGACAGCAAATCCGACCGCCGGCCGCGTAAGCCGGCGAAGAGCCATTTGCACGAGGCGCTCCTCGATGCAAGGATCGCTTCGCTCAGAGCCGAGATTGCTGCGGGTGGGCTTCGAGAGGCCCTCGCCAGGGCCCTGCTGTTCGTCGGACAGGCGCGCGGTGGTGCCGACGAGCGAGGGTTCGAGGCGATCCGCCGGCTGCGGCGCGCCCATCCGACCGCAAGCCAGTTGTCGCTTCCGGAGTTTAAGGCGCTGCTGCGCAAGCAATACTTCATACTGCTGATCGACGAGGAAGCGGCACTCGCGGCAATTCCGAAACTGCTGCCGGAAGACATTGAAGAACGTCGCTCCCTCTTCAACGCTCTGCGTGACGTGCTGCAGGCATCTGGAGCGATTACAGGGGCGGCTGCCGAACGAATGGAGCGCGTCGAGAGCCTCTTTGGCCTCGGTGGCGAGACGGTGCCATTCGTGGCCCGACTGCACGCGAACGCAAGACATCCTGATTGAACCGTTAGGAGGTTCCGCAAGTGTCCGAGATGACTGCACTGACGGCCGAGCCGTCCAAGTACGACCGCCTGATCGCCGCCGCGCAGGCCGAAACGCCGGCAGCCACGATCGTTGCCCATCCGTGCGACGAGACTTCGCTGCGCGGCGCGCTTGAAGCGGCGGAAATGGGGCTGATCAAGCCGGTACTCGTGGGACCGGAAGCGAAGATCCGCTATGTGGCGGCCGAGCACGGACTGGAAATCGGCGGCCGAGAGATCGTCGACGCACCCCATAGTCACGCCGCGGCAGCCAAGGCGGTCGCGCTCATTCGCGAAGGTAAGGGCGAGCTTTTGATGAAGGGGAGCCTGCATACCGACGAACTGATGCATGCGGTCGCCGCCTCCGCTACCGGTCTCAGGACCGATCGGCGGATCAGCCACGTCTTCGTCATGGATGTCCCCGGCCATGCCGACACGCTCTTCATCACGGACGCTGCAATCAACATTTTCCCGGATCTCGAAGCCAAGCGCGACATCGTGCAGAATGCGATCGACCTCTGGGTGACGATCGGACTCGGTGAGCCGCGCGTCGCCATCGTTTCGGCGGTGGAGACGGTCACGACGAAGATTCCTTCGACAATCGAAGCGGCGGCGCTCTGCAAAATGGCGGAGCGTGGCCAGATTACGGGCGGTCTCATCGACGGGCCACTCGCCTTTGACAACGCGATCGACCCGAAGGCGGCCCTCATCAAGGGCATCAGGTCGCCGGTTGCTGGCCACGCCCAGATCATCGTTGTGCCAGACCTTGAGGCCGGTAACATGCTCGCCAAGAATCTGACCTTTCTTTCCCATGCCGACGCGGCCGGTATCGTTCTCGGCGCGCGCGTGCCGATCGTTTTGACGTCGCGGTCCGACTCAGTGCGAACCCGCCTCGCTTCCTGCGCAGTCGCCGCGCTCTTCGCGGCCCGGCGGTGCGTGGCACAAGTAGCAGCGGCGGTCTAGTTCCATGGACGCGATCCTCGTCATCAACGCCGGCTCATCGAGCCTAAAGTTCCAGGTTTTCAGCATCGCCGGCATGGGCCTGGAACGGGAGATCCGTGGGAAGATCGACGGCATTGGCACGCGGCCGCGCCTACAGGCGACGGCAGCCGATGGGACCCAGCTCATTGAACGCGCCTTTGACCGCGCCGCCGTCCGCGATCTTCCCACTGCTATCGCGGAGGCGCGCAGCTGGCTCTTGGCGCTGGAAGGTTTCAAGCTGTGCGCCGTCGGCCACCGCGTCGTGCACGGCGGGCCGGACTACGTGCGGCCCGTTCTCATAGACGCGGGCGTACTGGACCGTCTGGCGAGCTACCAAGATCTCGCGCCGTTGCACCAGCCCAACAACCTGGCGCCGATTCGGCTCGCCATGGAAATCAACCCGGACGTGCCGCAGGTTGCCTGTTTCGACACGGCCTTTCATCGGGGCCACGCGGAGCACACCGATTGCTACGCGCTGCCAAGACATTTCTACGATCAGGGCATTCGGCGCTACGGCTTTCACGGACTTTCATACGAATTCGTCGCCGAGCGGCTGCGCGAGGTGGCGACGAAGGTGGCGCGCGGTCGGATCATCGTTGCCCACCTCGGCAGTGGCGCTTCGATGTGCGCGTTGCGAGACGGCCGCAGCATCGAGAGCACGATGGGCTTCACAGCGCTCGATGGCCTGCCGATGGGAACCCGGCCAGGCCAGCTCGATCCGGGCGTCATCCTTTATCTGATCATCCACAAGGGCATGAGCGCGCAAGCCGTCTCAGATCTGCTCTACCACGATGCCGGTCTCAAAGGGCTTTCCGGCCTGTCAAACGACATGCGCGATCTTCTCGCGAGCGACGATCCCCATGCGCAACTTGCTATGTCGCATTTCGTGTATCGATGCGTTCTCAATGCGGGAATGCTCGCGGCGGCATTGGGCGGCGTCGATGCCTTCGTGTTCACGGCTGGCGTCGGCGAGAACTCCGCTCGTATTCGGGCACGGATCGTGGAGGGCCTCGCGTGGGTCGGGGCGGAGCTCGACCCGGCGGCGAACGAGGCTGGCGCCATGTTGATCTCCACGGCTGCGAGCCGCATCGCCTTGCATGTCATTCCGACCGACGAGGAATTGATGATCGCGCGTCACACGCTCGCGCTCATCAGTGCCCCCAACGCCTGACCCAGGAGGCAAGCCGATGTCCATTCCCACCGTCAAGACCAAGCTTCTCGAGGGTCGCAAGGGCCTAATCGTCGGCATTGCCAATGATCGATCGATCGCTTGGGGCTGCGCCAGGGCCTTTCGCGCCCTCGGAGCGGAGCTTGCGGTGACCTACCTAAACGACAAGGCAAAGCCACATGTCGAGCCGCTGGTGCGGGAGCTCGAGTCCCCGATCTTCCTACCTCTAGACGTTGCTGTGCCAGGCCAGATCGAAGCGGTCTTTGAGCACGTCACCGAGGTTTGGGGAGAGCTCGATTTCCTCGTCCACTCGATCGCTTTCTCTCCGAAAGACACGCTTGGTGGGCGCGTCACTGACGCTCCGCGAGAGGGTTTCCTGACCACAATGGAGATATCCTGCTGGTCCTTCATACGTATGGCCCAGCTCGCGGAGCCGTTGATGAAGAATGGCGGCACGCTCTTCACCATGACCTACTACGGGTCACAGGTGGTGGTGGAAAACTACAACATCATGGGCGTCGCGAAGGCGGCGCTCGAAAGCGCCGTCCGCTACATGGCCGCCGAACTCGGCGCCAAGGGCATCCGAGTGCATGCCATATCCCCCGGGGCGCTTGCCACTAGGGCCGCCTCTGGCATACCTGAATTCGACGCACTGCTTGAAAAGACGAAGCTGAAGGCGCCGACGCGCGAACTCGTCGATATCGATGACGTCGGTATGGCGACGGCGTTTCTCGCGCACGATGCAGCGCGGCTCATAACCGGCCAGGTGCTTTACGTCGATGGTGGCTACCACATCATTGACTGATGTCCGACCGACACGGTGCCAAACCCTCCTGATGCCAACGATTCAGTGGTGTTTGGCTTCTTTCGATCGGGCCGACCGGATAGATGAATGCGGAGAATAAATTGCAGGGATGTCGCGGCTGTCGGCACGAGCATCATGCAAGCGGGCGTGGATGCCCTCCACCTTGTAAGGCCGCTCGGACTGGTCAATTGAAAGCAGACGGCCACTGTCGTCGATCATCCCAATTGTTGCACCAATACAGGAACAGTCACGAGGAGAACCCTTATGTTCTTTGGGAGCTCGGGTCTGATTCTGAACACGGTAAGTGGTCGGAGAAAAGCGACGTTGTAATCGGTCGCCGTTACTTGCCGGATACGCGTCGCCACGTCCCTATCGGGCTTTAAAATGTCGCCGGTCCTAAACAAGAAAAACACCACGATGGAGAGAATGTTCCCCAATATTCATGTCGGACGGGACGTAGGCGCAAAAAAGCCGGTCAACCGGCCTTCCTGCAGCGATTGCCAGTACATCGGTGGTCCGCCAGATGGAGATCCCCTTAGCTGTCATCGTGACAAGAACGTGCAGTTCACATAACATATGGACGTCCGGTGGTCTTCGCCGTTTTCACCCCGCCCCGATCATTCATTGAAGAACATCAGCCTCTTCGGTGTCACGACGCCGGCCGGTCGGCGGCGTTTGCGTGCCAGCCGGGACCGCGGCCAGATTCCGCGGAGCCGCGGAGGGCGGTCCCAGTCTTTGATATCACATACAGCTGCCTTTCGAGTATTGATCTCTGTCACGTCCAGACGGGCCGAATGCGCTTCCGGTGCGGCTGAGTTCGGTGGGCGAGGTGTCTTTGACAAACACGATCCACCCGGGGTCGGTTCCGCGCGTCAGCTCCACTGGGCGACGCCGTCGGGAAGCGTCTGGCAACACGTTTCGACAAAATTAGCTCCTACAAGGTCCCCATTTGCCGGGGCAAGTGTGCATATTGATTGCAGTCAATGCCGGCCGGTTTCTTTTAGCTTACCTTTTGTTCGACCACGTCGGCGAGAGACATCTTTTCGACAGTGACTCGTTTCACGCCGGATGCGTCGAGGGGGGAGGATTTCGCCACCAGACCGGGAATCTTGATGAGCCACGGTTTGATCGTCGCTGGGCTGAGTGGAGGCAGGTTTAACTTAAGGGTTCCCTAGTGAACCGGGTGCTCTTACCGGAGTTTGATCTATATGCTTGTCAAGGATGTGATGACGACAAAGGTCATCAAACTGTCTCCTGACAACAGCGTCAGACAGGCAGCCAAGCTGATGTTCGAGCATCACGTAAGCGGCATTCCTGTCGTTGACGACGAAGGGCGGTTGCTTGGCGTCATCAGCGAGGGCGACCTGATCCGCCGGACGGAACTCTGCAGTGAAGCATCGGCCTTGATGGTCGACATGACACTTGCCCCCGATGATAGAGCCAGCGCCTTTGTGAGGCGGTGCTCGTGGAGAGTCGGCGACGTCATGACCGCCGATCCCGTTACCATCGACGAAGATGCGTCCCTTGCGCGTGTCGCAAGGCTCATGCATGAACTTGGCATTAAGCGCATTCCCGTCATGCGGAATGGAGAACTGGTCGGCATCGTCAGCCGCGCCGACCTGTTGCAGGCAATTTTTTCGGCTAAGAAGGACGAGACGGCCGCCGGCGATGAAGCCATTCGACGCAGCATCCTTGTTCGCCTCGGCGAGAACACTGGTCTGGAAGAGTTGAATCTGACCGTTACTGTTACCGAGGGCATCGTGCATTTTTGGGGCAAGGTCGAGTCGGCCGCTTGCCGGAAAGCAGCGCGCATCCTCGCTGAAGGCGTTCACGGCGTTCGGGGCGTGGTAGAGCATTTCCCAGATCCTTATACTAATTAGCTCGCTCGCCTAATCAATACCGACCCCGAAACGCGTCGCTGAAGTCGTACGAAATTAGGGGAAATTGAAAATGGCACAGATGATGAAGGCGGCCGTCGTTCGGCAGTTCCGCAAACCGCTCACCATCGAGGACGTGGAGGTCCCAACTCCTCGATCGGGCCAGATACTCGTGAAATATGAAGCGACCGGCGTGTGTCACACCGATCTGCACGCGGCGAACGGCGATTGGCCCGTAAAGCCGAGCCCGCCGTTCATTCCAGGGCATGAGGGCGTCGGCTTCGTCGCTGCCGTGGGCGCAGGCGTGAAACGAGTGAAGGAAGGTGACAGGGTTGGAGTGCCCTGGCTGCACACCGCCTGCGGCTATTGTCCCTATTGCCGGACCGGTTGGGAGACCTTGTGCGCGACGCAGTCGAACACCGGATACTCGGTGAATGGCACTTTCGCGGAATTCGGGTTGGCGGATCCCGACTTCGTCGGCAACCTTCCGGATCGATTGGAGTTCGGAGCGGCTGCCCCCGTTCTCTGCGCTGGGGTTACCGTCTACAAGGGGCTGAAAGAAACGGAAGTCCGTCCCGGTGAGTGGGTAGTCGTCTCGGGTGTCGGCGGTTTGGGCCACATGGCAGTGCAATATGCGAAGGCAATGGGCATGCACGTCGCAGCTGCCGATATATTCGAGGACAAGCTCGCCCTGGCGAGGCAACTCGGGGCCGACATTACCGTCAACGGCAAGGCAGACGATGCCATTGAGCAAGTGGCAAAAGCCACCAACGGCGGCGTTCATGGAGCACTTGTGACCGCGGTCTCTCCCGCCGCGATGGAACAGGCCTTCGAATTCATGCGATCGAAGGGGACGATGGTCCTTGTCGGCCTCCCCCCCGGGATGGTTTCCCTGCCTGTGTTCGAAACAGTCCTGAAGCGCATAACCGTGCGTGGATCGATCGTGGGCACCCGCCAGGACCTCGAAGAATCGCTCATCTTCGCGGCGGAGGGCAAGGTGACGCCTCATTTTTCCTGGGAAAGCCTGGAGAGCATCAACGACATCTTCCATCGCATGGAAGCAGGCAAGATCGATGGCCGCATAGTCATGAGACTGCAGTAACGTTGCATAACAGGATTTTGACGGGGAGGCTCCGATGACTTCGGTTGAAACGGCAGTGATGAACGAAACAACATCAGGCAAGTCACACGGAGCGACCGCGCTGTCCTCAGAGGAGCTTCGCCTGATGGACGCCTACTGGCGGGCTTCGAACTATCTTTCGATCGGTCAAATCTACCTGCTCGACAATCCCCTGCTGCGAGAGCCGTTGAAACGTAAGCACATAAAACCACGTCTGCTCGGTCATTGGGGAACGTCGCCGGGCCTGAACATGCTGTACGTGCACCTCAACAGGATCATCAAGCGCGACGATCTCAACATGATCTACGTCATCGGTCCGGGGCATGGTGGGCCCTCCCTGGTGGCGCATGCCTATCTGGAGGGGACGTACAGCGAATTTTATCCGGACATCGGCCAAACCACCGAGGGAATGCAGCGGCTCTTCAAGCAGTTCAGCTTTCCCGGCGGCATTCCTAGCCATGTCGCCCCAGAAACCCCAGGGAGCATTCACGAAGGCGGCGAGCTCGGATATGCTCTGAGCCACGCCTACGGAGCGGCATTCGACAACCCCGACCTTATCGTCGCATGTGTCGTTGGTGACGGCGAGGCCGAGACAGGACCTCTCGCGACCGGTTGGCAAGGCAATAAGTTCCTGAATCCGGCACGGGACGGCTGTGTGCTACCAATCCTGCACTTGAATGGATACAAGATCGCCAATCCGTGTTTCCTCGCCCGCATCCCCCACGATGAATTGCAAAAATTCTTTGAGGGCATGGGTTACAAGCCTTATTTCGTTGAAGGGCACGAGCCGGACAACGTTCACCAGGAATTGGCCGGAGTCCTCGATACTGCCTTCGCCGAAATTCGCGAGATTTGGGACGACGCCCGCACCAGAGGCAATCTGAAACGACCCGCGTGGCCGATGATTGTTTTGCGTACGCCCAAGGGCTGGACATGTCCCCCAGAGATCGACGGCAAGAAGTGTGAAGACTATTGGCGATCGCACCAGGTGCCGATGGGCGAGATGGACAAACCGGAGCATATCCTCATCCTCGAGCAATGGATGAAAAGTTACCGTCCGGAGGAGCTTTTCGATGACGATGGGAGGCTAAAGCCGGAGCTGGCTTCGCTGGCGCCGACCGGACGTCGTCGAATGAGCGACAACCCTCACGCCAATGGTGGGCTGCTGTTGCGCGATCTTAAGATGCCCACTTTCCGGGACTATGCGGTGGATGTTCCACGCCCCGGAGCGACGACGGTGGAAGCCGCGCGCCTCATGGGCAAGTTCTTGCGGGACGTGATGAAGCTTAACATGGACAGCCGGAACTTCCGCCTGTTCAGCCCCGACGAGAACAACTCCAATCGATGGCAGGATGTGCTCGAGGTCACCGATCGTTGCTACATGGCCGAGATCTTTCCCGAGGATGATCATCTCTCGCCGGATGGCCGCATCATGGAGGTCCTGAGCGAGCACCAGTGTCAGGGTTGGCTCGAGGGCTACCTATTGACGGGCCGCCATGGATTCTTCTCCTGCTATGAAGCCTTCATCCACATCATAGATTCGATGTTCAATCAGCACGCCAAGTGGCTCAAGGTGTGCAACGAGATACCGTGGCGCCGGCCGGTCGCCTCGCTGAACTACTTCCTCAGTTCCCATGTCTGGCGGCAGGATCACAACGGGTTCAGCCATCAGGATCCCGGGTTCATCGACCACGTCGTGAATAAGAAGGCGGACGTAATTCGCGTCTACCTGCCGCCAGACGCCAACACGCTCATTTCGGTGACCGACCATTGCCTGCGCAGCCGCAATTACATCAACGTTGTGGTTGCCGGTAAGCAGCCAGCTCCGCAATGGCTGACTATGGAGCAAGCCGTTCGGCATTGCAGCATGGGCCTTAGCATTTGGGATTGGGCGAGCAACGACCGCGGTGGCGAGCCTGATGTGGTCATGGCCTGTTGCGGCGACGTCCCAACCCTCGAAACCTTGGCTGCCGTCCAGTTGCTGCGCGAGCACCTTCCGGAGGTGAAGGTGCGGGTCATCAATGTAGTCAACCTGATGAAACTGCAGCCGGCGGAAGAACACCCCCACGGCTTGTCGGACCGGGACTTCGATGGTCTTTTCACCAAGAACAAGCCCATCATCTTTGCCTTTCATGGCTATCCCTGGCTGATACACCGGCTGACCTATCGCCGGACGAACCATGGAAACCTTCACGTGCGCGGCTACAAGGAAGAGGGCACGACGACGACGCCATTCGATATGGTTGTCCTCAACGAGCTCGATCGCTTCCATCTCGTCAGCGACGTGATCGATCGGCTGCCGCAGCTCGGTGCACGGGCTGCCTATTTCAAGCAAGCCATTCAGGCCAAGCTAATCGAGCATCGGGAATATATTGAGAAATATGGCGACGACATGCCGTCGATCAGTGGCTGGCAATGGGGCGTCAAGGGCGCGGAGCAAGTGCGGGGCGCGACCTCCACGGAAGGCGATAATGCCTAGCTGCGACAGGAACTCTGCCGCATAGATTGAGGGATCGGTCTGATGGTCCGATCGATTGACGAAATTGAAGACGCCAGTGCTGCGCATCCGGTCGGCGCGCGCCCCGACATCGCCCTGCTTTCGAACGGCCAATACAGCCTGCTCCTGACGGAGTCTGGTGCCGGCTCTGCATCTTGGCGCGGCCTCGATGTCACCCGTTGGCGGGAGGATGGCACCCGAGATTGCTGGGGTCAATTCTGCTACATCCGTGACCTTGGCGATGGAAAGGTTTGGACAATCGGCCCGCAGCCGATTTGTCGGGCGAATGCGGTTTACGACCACCGCTTCTACGGCGACCGCGCCGAGTTTTGCTGTTCGGTAGGGGACATCGAGATCTGGTCGGAGGTCTGCGTCGCGACGAATTGCGATGCCGAAGTGCGGTTGCTTCGACTGTTCAACAGCGGCACGACCGCGAGAGAACTTGAGCTGACGAGCTATGCTGAAATCTGCCTTAATGGTCGACGCGCCGACAGTGCACATCCGGCCTTCGCCAAGCTCTTCGTAGAAACGTGGTTCGACGCAGAAACCTCCGCATTGTTCGCCCGCCGTCGACCACGCAGCGCATCGGAGAAGGCAATTTGGGCCGTGCATATTTCCGCATCAAGCGCAGACGGTCAGCCTTCGGTCGAGTTCGAGACGGACCGTAACAGGTTTCTTGGCCGAGGACGGACGCCGTCAAACCCAAGCGCACTGAAGCCTGGCAAGGGCCTGTGGGCCACGACGGGGCCCGTGCTCGACCCCATCTTCAGCCTGCGCAGAAGAGTGCTTCTGAAACCCACGGGCACCGAGCGTATCGCATTCGTGACGGGCGCGGCGGACAGTGAGGTGGAGGTAGCCGCCATCGCAAGGCGGTTCGCAAACGTCGATGCCGCTGGCCGGTCGCTGTCAGATGCGCTTGAAAACTACGCCAAGGAACGCGCGTCTTCCAAGCTCTCCCCGGACAAGGTAGCCGCCTACAACCAACTCTCAGGAAGCCTGGCATTCTTTGATTCCGGCTTTCAAGACCGTGGCACCCCCGGCCAAGAGCCGCTGAGCTCGGGGAACCTGTGGTCGGCGGGGATATCCGGAGATCTCCCGATTTTGCTGCTGCGCACCGACACGACGAACACAAGCCCTCTCGTTGAGGAGGTTATCGACGCTCACGCCTTCATCACCAGCCGTGGGCTTCCCTTCGACCTAGTCCTGCTCGAGGAGAGCGGCTCGATCGAAACGATGCAGATACGCGACAAGGTGAAAGATGAAGTGGAGAGCGCGCCTATGGGCTCCGGAGGCGTTCATTTCTTGTCCGCGTCCGATATATCAAGCGCCTCAGCGAATGCCATCGCTGCCGCGGCCCGCGTCGTCCTTTGTTGCAGCCACGGGTCGCTTGCCGATCAGCTGGAGCCGAAGTCGACGGTGAAGCTTCCTGCTTCGAAGCACACTGAGACAAACTTCTCTGACGTTCCTCAGAAGCAAAGCGCGCCGGTACGGACTGACTTGCTATTCTGGAACGGTCGCGGCGGATTCTCTCCGGATGGACGCGACTATGTGATCGCAACGGGCGTCGGGGAAGGGACGCCAACGCCCTGGTGCAACGTGATAGCCAATCACGAGTTCGGCTGCCTCACCAGCGAAAGCGGCCTTGGCTATAGCTGGGCGGGCAACAGCCAATTGAACAGGCTCACACCCTGGTCGAACGATCCGGTGTCGGATCCCCCCAGTGAGATCATCTACTTGCGCGATGAGCAAACCGGAGAGTTTTGGACGCCGACGCGCATGCCTCTGGGGCAATCTTCAACGAACACCGTGAGACATGGGCAGGGTTACAGTTGCTACGAGAGCGTTGGCAGGCTTCTGCATCAGGAAATGACGGTGCATGTCCCGGTCGCGGAACCGATCAAGATCGTCCGCCTTGCCATCCGCAACGAGGGAACGGAAATGCGCTCTCTTACCGCCACCTATTACCTGGAATGGGTGCTCGGTACGTTGCGTGAGAACGCTTCCGGGCGGGTGGAATGTGAATTTGACACCGAAACGGGTGCCATCATTGGGCGGAACGTCTGGGAAAGTGATTTTTCCAAAAAGCTGGCATTCGTTGCCTCGAGCGCGCCGCTGCGTTCTTTTACCTGCGACAGGCGCGAGTTCCTCGGCAAGCACGGGTCCGTGTTTCAACCGGTGGGACTGGAGGGCTCCAATCTCAGCGGCGCCGTCGGATCCCTCATCGACCCCTGCGCTGCGCTCATGGTCGAGGCGTCGGTTCCCGCCTCCGAAAGCGTCGAAATTGTCTTCGTGCTCGGTCAAACAGATAGCCTCGATGAGGTCCGCCGGCTCGCCCGTGAATATGCCCGACCAGAGGGTGCCCGAAACTCTCTCGCAATTGTCTCTCGCCAATGGGAACGGCTGCTGAGCTCGGTCACCATTCGAACGCCGGAAACGGCCTTTGACCTCATGATGAACCGCTGGCTACTTTATCAGGTACTCTGTTGCCGCATCTGGGCGCGAACGGGTTTCTATCAGTCAGGCGGCGCATATGGATTTCGGGACCAACTCCAAGATGTGGCGGCCCTGGTGCATTGCGCGCCCGATGAAGCGCGCGCCCACATCCTTCGAGCCGCTGCGCGTCAATTCACGGAGGGTGATGTTCAACACTGGTGGCATCCTCCGTCGGGCGTCGGGGTACGGACTCGCATGACTGATGACCTCTATTTCCTGCCCTACGTCGTCCAGCACTACGTTTCGGTCACAGGGGATTACGAGCTTCTGAGCGAGCGGGTTCCTTTCATCAAGTCGCCGCTGCTAGCCGAAGGCCAGGAGGAGAGTTTCGGCGTTCCGCGGGTTAGTGAGGAAAGTGGGACCATTTATGAACACTGTTGCCGCGCGCTGGATCGGGGTTTTCGGCTCGGCAGCCATGGACTTCCGCTCATGGGAACGGGGGACTGGAACGACGGCATGAACAAGGTGGGCGCCGGAGGTAAAGGCGAGAGCGTGTGGAACGGGTGGTTCTTTCTGACTGTGCTCAGGTCGTTTGCCACCATCGCATCAACGACTGGCGACGAGAAACGGGCGGCATGGTGCCGCGAGTCCGCCGAGGTGTTACGCACGTCGTTGGAGACGCAAGCCTGGGACGGCTCCTGGTATCGGCGTGCATATTTCGATGATGGCACGCCCCTTGGCTCCTGCCTGAACGATGAGTGTCAGATCGATGCCATCCCCCAGGCTTGGGCGGTGATCTCCGGTGCCGCTGATGCCGAACGGGCTTCCAAGGCAATGCAGGCGGTCTGGGAGCGGCTTGTTCGTCCCGACGACAAGCTGATCCAACTTTTCGATCCACCCTTCGACAAGGGGGCGCTGCAGCCGGGTTACATAAAAGGCTATGTGCCGGGAATTCGAGAGAATGGAGGGCAGTATACCCATGCCGCCGCCTGGGTCGTATGGGCCACTGCCTTGCTAGGGGATGGAGACCGGGCTTTTGAGCTCTGGAGTATGCTCAATCCCATCAACCATGCACGTTCTCCCGAAGACTCCGAGCGTTACATGGTTGAACCATACGTCGTCAGCGCTGACGTCTACAGTGCGTTTCCCCATACCGGCCGCGGGGGCTGGACCTGGTATACGGGATCGGCCGCCTGGCTGTATCGCATCGGCCTGGAAGCTATTCTTGGCGTCCACCGGGAGGGAAGCCATCTTTTCGTCGAGCCGTGCATTCCGGCGCAGTGGCCCGGGTACGAGGTGGAATTCCGGTACGGGACAGCTACCTATCACATCAGAGTGAGCAGGGGTTGCGAAGCCGGCGAGAGGCCGCGCCCGCTGACCCTCGACGGCGAGCACCTCCCGGGACGGAGCATTCCACTCGTGGACGACGGACGAGACCACGACGTCCGCCTGGCGGTCGGCTAGCCATGTCGGAATTGCTGTCGACCGATCCTGACCTAAGCCGGATGCCGACCGATCAGGATCTCGCTCGGTTGCAGTTCACGACGCTCCTCTACTATCTGCATTGCACCAACCCGGACAACGGGCTCGTTCGCGACAAGACGCAGCCCGAGGCTCCGGCGAGCATTGCCGCGATCGGCATGGCCCTTGCCACAATCCCCGTGCTCGTGGAGCGGGGGATCATCATTCGCAAGTTCGCCTCGAAAATAGCGCGCCGACGGCTCAGATGTCTCCTGGAGTGTCCCCAGGGACCTGAACCTGACGCGTCCGGCTACAAAGGCTTCTTCTATCATTTCCTTGACATCGAAACCGGCAGACGCGTGTGGGAGTGCGAATTGTCCACCATCGATTCAGCCTTCCTTTTCGCAGGAGCGCTGACTGTCGCCGCCTATTTCGAAGGGGATGCAGATGAAGAAATCGAGATTCGCCGCCTGGCGAGCGCGCTTTACGAACGCGCCGACTGGAACTGGGCTTGCGATCACGGGCTCACGCTGACCCATGGCTGGTGGCCCGAAAAAGGGTTCATACCCTATCGATGGCGCGGCTACGACGAAGGCCTGCTGCTCTACATTCTTGGCCTCGGTTCACCCACGCATCCGCTGCCGCCGGAATCCTATGGCGCCTACACCGCAAGTTACGACTGGCGGAACCTTTACGGGCGCGAACTGCTCTATTCGGGACCGCTGTTCACCCACCAGCTTTCCCATATGTGGATCGATTTCCGCGGCATCCGTGACGCATTCATGCGCGAGCACAACAGCGACTATTTCCAAAACAGCCGGCATGCGACCTTCGTGCAACAGGAATACGCCATACGCAATCCCTTGAACTTTGTCGGCTATGGCGAGCACTGCTGGGGGTTCACGGCCAGCGACGGGCCCGGTTGGACCAAGCGAAACATCGACGGCGCCGACAGGGAGTTCTTCGACTATATCGCCCGCGGCGCACCATACGGGCCGGACGACGGAACCGTGTCCCCGTGGGCAGTCCTCGCTTCGCTGCCATTTGCGCCGGAGATCGTAATCCCGACTGTCTGGAACTTTGCGCGCATGAATCTCGGCATGACGCGACTCTACGGATTCAAACCCTCTTTCAACCAGACCTACGCCGTGGAAAACAGCGAAACCGGGTGGTGGGTCAGCCCCTATCATTTTGGTATCGACCAAGGTCCTGTCGTTCTGATGATCGAAAACTACAGAACCGGGTTGCTGTGGAACATCATGCGTCGTTGCGAGCCGCTGGTAGTGGGCCTGAGGCGAGCCGGCTTCTCGGGTGGCTGGTTATGAAGCGGGGTAAGGCGATTAGCGGAATGCCGACATCATTAGACCTTCTCTGCAGAAAGGAATTGCCATGAACAAGGGCTTGCTCTCTGATCAGGATGCCGGGATCTCCAGAAGAGATCTCCTCGTGATGGCGGGCACTGCCGCCGCCACACTCGCAAGCTATGGCCATACGGCGCGGGCGGCGCCTGCCGGAGGCGCCTTTGCAATTGACGAGGTCAAGCAAGGCGAGGACGTCTTTGCCTATGTCAACAGGATCAAAGGAGGGTTTGATCAGACGATTTACCAACAGGTGATCGGCGCTGCGAACGCGTTCAAAGAAGGAGATCGAGCGATTGGCGTGGGGGCTGAAGATGAGACCACGCGAAAGAACGCTCGCGCTCTTTTGGCAAACACGAAGATCGAAGACCTCCACCGGCGCCCGCTGTTTGAGGATGATCTGCAAAAATTGATCTGGCAGACGACGGACCAGCCCCGGTACGAAAAGGTCAAAGACTGGACCATGGGACAACTGAAGGAATTTCTTCTGGCCGAACCGGAGGAAAACATCAAGGGCATCATGAATGGCCTGACCAGCGACACGATCGGCTTTGTCCCGAAACTGATGAGCAATGAGCAGCTGGTCTCCCTCAGCCAAAAGATCTTCAACGTAATGCCGGGCACCAAGATGGGGGCCAAAGGGTACATGGGCGCCCGGATACAGCCCAACTCTCCAACGGATCACCCCGACGACATCGTCTGGCAGGTTTTCGACGCCTTCTCCTATGCAACCGGGGACATTGTCATAGGCACTAATCCGGTGGACAGTACTGTAGCGAGCGTCGTTGCCGTCGAACGCGCGCTCAAGGATATCGTCGATACTTTCGGGCTTGGTGAAGTGATTCCCTGGTGCGTGCTCGCACATATCGATGTCCAGGCCGAGGTAAGCGACAGTTTCCCAGGAACGGTCTCCACGGTGTTTCAGAGCCTTGCTGGGACGGATGATTGCAACAAGATCTTCGACATCACCAATGAGAAAATTTTAAAGTACGCGCGCGCGAAGGAGGGGGAAAGATACGGCTTTTACTTCGAAACCGGGCAGGGCTCGGAATTCACCAACGGTGCCGAAAACGGCGTCGACATGATGGTGCTCGAGTCCCGAAAATACGGCTTCAGCAGAGCGGTGGGGATCGAACTCGCAAAGGTGCAGCCCAGGGGCGCATGGCTGCATATCAACGATGTTGCCGGTTTCATCGGGCCGGAGGTCTTCAAGAGCCGTGAACAACTAGTCAGATGCTGCCTCGAAGATATGGTCATGGGCAAGCTCCATGGACTTACTATCGGTCTGGATATCTGTACGACCCTGCACATGACGGTCAGCCTTGAAGACCTGGACTGGTGCCAGGATCAGATCATGCCGGCCAATCCCGCTTACCTGATTGCGCTACCCACCAAGAACGACCCGATGTTGAGCTATCTCACCACGTCGTTCCAGGATCACGTGCGGATCAGAGAAAGATTTGGCTTCAAGGTCAACGATGCGATGTGGGACTTCTACAAGCGTATAGGGATCGTTGGCGAAGACAACAGCTACACAGCCAATTATGGAGATCCACTCTGGGTGTATTATCAGTACCGACTCGCCAAAGGAGACGTACGTTCCAAGGACGCTATCTACGTCGAGGGCGGCCAGAAGATGCGGGAAGTAGAAGCAAGAGGTGTCGACCTCGCCACAGGGCATGGAGAGAATATTTGGGATCTCAATGCAACCCTCGCGGCCAAGGTGAAGAGTCTCTACGACGACGCCAAGCAGTCTCTCTGGGCGGAGCTCACCCCGGAGTTTATCGCCGCCTTGCCTGACGTCGTGCCCGTCAGTACCTTATCCAGGGATCGCAACGATTACATTGCCCACCCGAGCACAGGTGAAACGCTGAGCCCGGATGCAATCGCGCAGCTTCAACAAATAAGAGATGCTTGGGAAGGCAACATGCCTAAGGGCCAAATCGTCATCTCAGACGGTCTGAACCCCAAGGCCATCATGGACGACGGACATCTTGCGCCCTACCTCGAGGAGATGCGCCGGTTGCTCGCCGAAGCCGGTGTCACGATGAGTGACAAGAACATCATGGTGACCAGCGGAAGGGTGCGGGCCGGCTATCGAATCGGTGAAGTGCTGTTCGAAAATGCGGATCCCAACAGCTTCAGGGGCATTCTCCATGTCATCGGGGAGCGGCCCGGAACCATTCACCACGCCTACTCGGTCTACATCACCGTCGCCAAGGGCAAGCAATGGTCCGAGAAGAAGATCGACCACCACATGACGAAGCTGGTGAGCAATGTCGCAGACACTGCCTTGGCACCAAAGGAAGCTGCCAGGGAAACGTTGACGATTATCCGGGAGATCGTCGGCAAAGATGTGAATGGCAGCCGGCGTCATGGCTACTGATGAATTAAGGAGTAGGCACTAAGCCGGCATTGGAACGATTCAAGGCGCGCACGACGCTTCATCTTGCCACTTTTTCTCGGCCACGATCATCTGACGCTCTCAGATTAAGCCGTAGATTTTCGTTCCGCCGTCGCCGAGAGCCCCAATCAGGTGGTTATGATGGCTACTGCGCCGGGACCTTAGCGTGGCGCTTGGGACTGCTTATTCAGATGTGCCAGGAACTGTTGATCGCTGTCGATGCACCGGCGCTCTCAGCCTCTCTTCAATTGTCTGGGTGTTCCCGTCGGTCATCGTCCCCTCCAGTGGAGCGTAACGTCTGCCTCGAGGAAAAGCGTCAGCACCCGCTCCCAAGCAGTTCGCATATCGTATCGGCTTTTTATACAGCGTCGCCATTGTCAAGTAGGCGCAGTTTTTGCGTTCCTCGGACGCGGATTTCGTTCCGACCTGGCTCACTCAGTGGGCAGGCTGGCGGGCTAGCCTGGGACAACGGGCAGGTCATTGCTGACGCTCGACGTCTCATCGCCAGTGCTCGATTTGAGTACAACGGATTTCCTGTGATCTCGGGACCAAGCCATTTCGGATGCGGGGGATCATCCCACCAGTTTCGCAACTCTATTTCAGCGACGATCAGGCCACAGTTTGCGCCGAAATAAACGTCGACCTGCCACAGGTGATCAGCATATTGAATTTGGTATCGCACCTTCTCTACAGTACCCAAGGCGAATTCGAACATCCGCAACGCGTCGGAGTACGGTATCGCATATTCATACTCCTCGCGTGTGATGTGGCCTCTGCGGAACTTGGCTGTCAAAGTCGCGCGCTGGGCGTCGATTAATCTGAGGCGCAATGTCCGGGGTTTCGTTGCAATCAGATAGGCTTGCCGAAGCGCGGTCCCGGTAGAAGCAATGCTCCGCCACCCATCATCTAAGACCTGGAACTTGCGCTCGATCTCGATTGCCATCATATGCCTATGCTGCGTAGCGAACATACCCTGCTTCGGAGAGGTTTTGCCTGACGCCGCGCTTGCGTCGGCGACAAGAAGGGTGTCGTCGTCCGGCCAACTGCCCTCCCAAATGGTCCGCTCAGCCCACGGCAGCCTCAGTCGTTGACTACTGCCCACTTGTCGTCGGGATCGAAGCGGTCGATGAACGGCACGATCTCCTCTGTGCTGGGCCCGAGATCCCGTTCGTAGACGATACCCTGCTGGTTGAGTACGAAGGTCTTGACGCCTGTCTCGGCATATTTGACCGGCCAGGCGATGAGGCCGAATCCGGCGATCATATTATCGTTGATGACATAGTCGTATCGGCCGCCTGCGATGTTGTCGCCCTGGGATGTCAGGATGCGGTAGCGATAGCCGAAATAGCCTTCACCTGCCTTGGCCCTCTCCAGAGCTGCCTCGCTGATAGCGTCGCCAACCGGGCTCTCGCCATCGCCTTGATCGGCCGGCCAGTAGAGGCCGTCGGTCTGGCCGGGATTGCTGATCAGCTTCTGGGCATACTCGAGCACACCATCGGCGTCGCGATCCTGATTGGCGTAATCCTTTTGGGCCTCGACATAGGCGCGCGCCGTCTCAATCGCCTCCAGCTCGTTCTCGCCGACGCGGCGGTTGACGATCTCCTCAAGCCCAACATAGGTGTCGAAGGCCCAATTGCCATCCTCGCCCTTGCTGATCGGAAACGGCAGTGGCCAGAGCCGATCGCCGATCTCGATGATCTTGCGGCCCTCCAGATCGCGAACATGGATATTGCGGGCTGCACCCTCGCGAATCTGCGTGAAGGTGTCCATTGCCCCTTCGCCGGTCCTGAGTTTTGCCGCGTCGAGACCAAGCAGCTTGGCGACGCCGTCGAAATCATTGGCGGCAAGTGCCGATCTCAACGCCTCCACCGCTTTGACCGGATCATCGAATACCGGCGGATCCTCGGCCGCGGCGAAGTCTTCAATGTTTTCCGGCGGCTCAACCTGCGCGAAGCTTAAATTGATAGGTACGACCGCGAGCGTGAGGGCGATCGCCGGTCCAATAAGAAGCGGATGAAAGAGCTTGCTCATGATCATTCTCCCGTGCCCGCTCAACGTCTTCCGCCGCCGCGTCCGCCACCGCGGCCACCGCCGCCACGGGCCACCGGAGGCCGCCCGCCACCGCGGCTCATCTGCGGCCTTCCGCCGCTGCGATGACCGCCACCCATGCTATGACCGCCGCGCCGCGATGAAGCGACCTCGCGCCGACCATGATTGACGTTACCGAGGCCCGACGGCTTCTTTGGCCGGTTCTGCGCCTTCGAGGCCATCTTCTTCTTACCCGCCGGCCGGTTAGCCGAGGGCTTCTTGCCCTTCGGCCGATTGACGCTCGGCTTGTTGCCGCCGGCTTTTGCCTTGGCCGTTGCCTTGCCGCCGCCCGGCCGGGCGGCGGCTTCCCGCCTCGGCTGCGCCTTCAGTCCCTCGAGCGTGCTCTTGCGCACGTCCTTGAGCTGACCGCCTCCGCTGCCCGGGCGCGCCTGTGGCCGCTGCCGGTTGATCTCGGCGGCACGGTTACGTAGGTTGTTGTCGCCCTTGGCCTTGATGTTGTTCTTGAGGTTCGTCCGGTCGAACTTATTGAGCTGGTCGCGGTCGAAGCTGAGCTTGCTGCGGTCGACATTTTTCCAGTCGATGTCGTTGAAGTTGAGCTTGCCGTCAAAATCGATGTTGTTAAAGCACTTGTTGCAGTCGACGTCGATGTCGCCGTCCCAGTCGCCGCCCCAGACGCCCCAATCGTCCCAATCAACGATGGCGCCGAAGATCGCGCCGGTGACGGCACCGGCGAAGAAGGCCGCGCCTGGATACCAATAGGCCGGGTAGGGCTCGTCGTAATAATCAATCGGCACCGGCGCGTAGCCCGGCTCGTAGAGCATCTCCGGCGGGTACTGCGGCACATAAATCGTTTCCGGGCTCGTCGATTGGATGATGATGTTGTCACCCTCTTCGACCACTGTCATCTTGTCGTCGGTCTTTATGATGTCCTTTGCGACCGCCTCGTCGCGCAGTTGCTGGATGGCGATCAGCACATCCTTCTGCTGATTGGCGATCGCGTCGCCGAAGCTCTGCGTCCATTCGAGGTCCTCGCTCATCATCTTGACGATCTCTGGATAGTTCAAAAGCGAGATGACGCTGCCGTCCCAGCTTTCCTTCGGCTTCAGGTCGGGGTTTTTCTTCTGGGCCTGAAGGAAGCGCTCCGCCTCGATAATTTGCAGAGGGAAAAGCGAAGCGGCCGAGACCAGTGCCACCAGCTGGTCCGGATAAAGCGCGATCCGGGCGACCAGAACCTCGAGTTCATCGTCGCTGAGCGGTTCGGGCGCCGCCTCGGCGGGCATAGGCGATGGAGGGCTTTGCTGGGCCAGCGCGAGACTGCCAGGCGTCAGGAGCGCCAGAGCAACTGCAGTGGCGCGGCAAAGAAAGAGAAGCCGCTGTTTGTTCATTTTCCTCCCCCGGGCCCGAGCTTCACGAACGGGTTGGCGATGCGCGACCAATATCGTCACGCCAGACTTGGCTCATGGTTGAGCGTTGGTTGCAGGAGGCCTGGCAGGTGGTTTCACCTGTCTGTTGATTGTACCCGTAGCGTCCGTATCCGGCGTTTCTGTCGCGCCTCTGCGCTTGAGGAGGTACTTGTTAATCGGCTCTCGCTGACCGTCTATGGTGCGCTGGTTTATGTCGATGCCCTCGTAGTACTCGTCTGCGCCAGCGGGCGCCGCGGCACCTAACACCAGCGAAAAGAGAATCATCACCGTTCGTTTTTTCGGAGTCTTGCACATTGTCAAATTCCTCCTGCCTGCAGGCCATACCTCCTTTTTATTATGTACCGAAGGGCAGGTCGTTGATCGCAATCAACATGAGACAAAATTACTTCCACCCCCCTTACTGGAGCAGCAACCGAGCTTTGAACGGAAACTGGCGTGGTCGGCCGCCATTTGTCTCAAATCAATGACACACCGGCGGTCCATTCCTAGAATTCGAGAAGTGGAACGGGCGCGTCTTACCGACGAAACCTGGCTCGCCGGAGTGGTCGTACTGCTCGCGATCTCCGCCTGTTTGCGGTCGATTGGAAAGATAGGCCCGCTCTGAGCGTGGGTGGGGCAAGTTGCTAAAGGCTCCAGTTCAAGGGGGAGACGCGTATGCGCAACTTTGGGGTTCATTCGGAAGTCGGTAAGCTCAGAACCGTGATGGTGTGCAGACCATCCTTGGCGCATCAACGACTAACCCCGGCCAATTGCCACGACCTTTTGTTCGATGATGTCATCTGGGTTCACGAAGCTCAGAAGGATCATTTCGATTTCGTTCTGAAGATGCAGGAAAGAGGAGTCGAGGTCTTCGAACTCCATGATCTCCTGGCCGAGACCCTCGCGGATGCGGATGCGCGCAAGTTCGTCCTCGATCGTCGGATAACGCCCAATGTTATGGGCTCCCAGATTGCCGAGGCGATGCGCCCGTGGCTCGACGAGATGGATACGAAACAGCTCGCCGCTTACCTCATCGGCGGAATTGCCATCGCGGACCTTCCCGAGGGCAGGGGCAAGAAGCTGATGGTTGGCGCCTTCGGGGGACTGGAATTCGTTATCCCGCCCATTCCAAACACGCTTTTCCAGCGCGATCCATCCTGCTGGATCTATAGCGGCGTGACGTGCAATCCGATGTTCTGGCCCGCGCGCCGTGCCGAAACGCTGGTGCAGCGGGCGATCTATAAGTTTCATCCGACGTTCAAGGGAGGCGACTTCCACATCTGGTGGGGCGACTCGGACGAGCAGTTTGCCAATGCGACGATGGAGGGCGGGGACGTTATGCCAATTGGCAATGGCACCGTGCTCGTCGGAATGGGGGAGCGGACGACCTACCAGGCGGTCGGGCAATTGGCAAAGGCCCTCTTCATGAATAAGGCAGCAACCCGGGTCATCGGCTGCCTGATGCCGAAGAGTCGGGCCGCGATGCATCTCGATACGGTATTCAGTTTCTGCGACCGTGACGTCGTGACGCTTTTCGCCGACGTGGTGGACCAGATCCGCTGCTATAGCCTGTACCCCGTCGATGACGACGGCAATTTCGAGGTGCGCGCCGAAGACCGTCCGATGCTCGAAGTCGTCAGCGAGGCTCTGGGCATCCGGAAGCTAAGAACTGTCGCCACCGGCGGCAATGCCTACGAGGCGGAGCGAGAGCAATGGGACGACGGCAACAATGTCGTTGCGCTCGAGCCAGGAGTGGTCGTCGCCTATGACCGCAACACGCACACGAACACGCTTCTGAGGAAGGCCGGCATCGAAGTCATCACGATCCGCGGTGCCGAGCTGGGGCGAGGGCGAGGCGGCGGCCATTGCATGACATGTCCCATCTGGCGAGAGCCGGCAAATTGACGAATTCCACATTCTGACTTTTGGCAATGGAGCAGCATCATGAGTTTCAATCTTCGCAATCGCTCGCTTCTGACGGTGCAGGACTATACACCGCGCGAGTTTCGTTACCTCCTTGATCTCGCGCGCGATCTGAAGCGTGCGAAATATGCGCGAACGGAGCAAAAGCACCTGGAGGGGAAGGAAATCTGTCTCATCTTCGAAAAGACGTCGACCCGTACCAGATGCGCCTTTGAAGTTGCCTGCTCCGATCAAGGTGCCAACGTTACATACCTGGATCCTGCTGGTTCGCAGATCGGTCACAAGGAATCGTTCAAGGATACGGCGCGCGTCCTCGGGCGCATGTATGACGCCATAGAATACCGCGGCGCTTCCCAGCACGGTGTGGAGACGCTCGCCCGATACGCGGGGGTGCCGGTTTATAACGGCCTAACCGACGAATATCATCCGACGCAGATGATCGCCGATGTGATGACCATGCGTGAACATGCGGACAAGCCCATCGCCGACATCAAGTATGCCTATGTGGGCGATACAAGGTCGAACATGGGGCATTCGTTGCTGATTGTGGGCTGTCTGCTTGGAATGGACGTGCGGATATGTGGCCCTCGGTCACTTTGGCCCTCAGAAGAATATCGAAGCATCGCCGAGAAACTTAAAGAAAAATCGGGAGCGCGGCTGACAGTCACCGACGAACCCGAGGCCGCGGTACAGGGCGCCGATTTCATTCACACCGACGTGTGGGTATCGATGGGCGAACCGAAAGAAGTCTGGAAAGAGCGAATCCAGTTGCTGACGCCGTACCAGGTCAATGCGGATTTGATGAGGGCGAGCGGAAACGCGCAGGTCAAGTTCATGCATTGCCTGCCGGCCTTTCACGATACCGAGACAACGCTCGGGAAGCAAATCGCCAGCGACTACGGAATGGACAACGGTCTCGAGGTGACCGACGACGTCTTCGAGTCCGAAGCGAACATCGCGTTCGAGCAGGCGGAGAACCGGTTGCACACGATCAAGGCCCTGCTTGTCGCAACGCTGGGAGATTGAGCATGCGTGTCGTCATCGCATTAGGCGGCAATGCCCTCCTCAAACGGGGGGAGCCGATGACCGCGGATGTGCAGCGCCGTAACATCAAGATCGCAGCCGACGCAATCGCTCCAATTGCTGCCGAGCACCAGATCGTGATCACCCATGGCAACGGACCCCAAGTGGGACTCCTTGCCCTCCAGGGTGCAGCCTACAAACCGGACGAGGCATATCCGCTTGATGTGCTCGGTGCAGAAACCGAGGGTATGATCGGCTACATGCTCGAGCAGGAGCTTGGCAATCGTCTTCCGTTCGAACAGCCGCTTGCCACATTGCTGACGATGGTCGAGGTCGAGGGCAGCGACCCGGCGTTTCAGAATCCAACGAAGTTCGTCGGCCCTGTATATGATGCGGAGGAGGCAGCAAAAATCCATCAGGAAAAAGGTTGGGTCTTCAAGCAGGACGGCAACAAATGGCGCCGGGTGGTTCCATCTCCTATTCCCAGGCGGATTTTCGAGATTCGCCCGATACGTTGGCTGCTCGACCAGGGAACGATCGTGATCTGCGCCGGGGGCGGCGGTATCCCAACCATGTACGAACGAGACAAGGAGCGGGTGCTCGGGGGCGTCGAGGCGGTCATCGACAAGGACCTTTGCTCAGCGCTGCTTGCACGCGAGCTCTCGGCGGATCTGCTCATAATGGCGACCGACGCGGAAGCCGTGTTCACCGACTGGGGAACAGCCGAGCAGAAGGCGATATTTAAGACGAATCCGGAGAAGCTTGGAGCCTATTCTTTTCCAGCGGGTTCTATGGGTCCGAAGGTGGAAGCCGCCTGCCATTTCGCCAGGCAAACCGGGCAGACCGCCGCGATTGGCGCACTGCAGGACATTGGCGCAATTCTCAAAGGCGAGCGGGGCACCATCATCAGCCCGAGTTTCCCCGACATCACGTGGCATGAACGGAACATGGCGTCCATTGGGAGCTAAAATGAACGACATCGTCCACGACGACTCCGCGGCCCCGCAAGGCGGCCCAACTGCGCCGTCATTGGTCGACGCACTCATACCCTGTATCGCGCTCGTAATCCTTCTGTCGTTTTCCTTCGTACTGTTCGGCAACGATGCGTCATCCGGTCCCAATCAGGTCGCCTTGCTGTTCTGCGGCATTGTTGCCGCGTCGGTTGCCTACAAGAACGGGTTGCCATGGGCCGGCATTCGTCAGGCGGTGACCGAGGGGATCGCAGCCGGACTGCCGGCAATACTCATCCTTCTCGCCGTTGGGGCGCTCATAGGCACCTGGGCGATGAGCGGCACCATCGTATCGATGGTCTATTTTGGGATCAAGCTGCTCAATCCGACCTACTTCTACGCGACGGCCGCGCTTGTCTGCGCTGTGGTTGCGTTTAGCATCGGCAGTTCCTGGACAGTCGCCGGGACGATCGGCATTGGACTGATGGGCGTGGCGGCCAATATGGGACTGTCGCCCGCGATCACTGCAGGAGCCGTGATTTCGGGAGCGTATTTCGGCGACAAGGCCTCACCGCTTTCGGACACGGTGAACCTTGCGACTGCAACGGCTGGTTCCGACATCTACGGCCACATCCGCGAGTCACTCTGGACCTCGATACCTGCCCTTCTAATCTCATTGCTTCTCTTCGCGCTCCTCGGACAGCCCACCGATTTCGACGCCACAGGAGCGCTCGCCAAGATCGATGGCACAGTCAGTGTGTCGCTATGGTCCTTTCTCCCTCTGTTGCTGGTCTTTCTGTTCTCCTTATTCCGATTGCCACCTTTCGTCGCGATCTTCGCGGGCGCGCTCGCGGGTGCCCTTGTCGCTGTCCTGCATGACCCGGAGAACGTCGCGACCTTTGCCGCCGCGCCTGACCTGCCTTTGGGGCTTGCATTGTTCAAGGGCGCCTGGTCGGCACTCGCCAATGGCTACATCTCGACGACCGGCGAGAAGTCCATCGACCTCATTCTGACGCGTGGGGGCATGTCCAGCATGATGAACACGGTCTGGCTCATCATCACGGCCTTGGCGTTTGGCGCAGTGGTGGAGTACGCGGGCTTGCTGAAGCGACTGGTCGAGCCTTTGGTCGCGCGAACCAAGTCGGCTGCCGGACTCATCTCGACCGTCGTGGGCACGTCAATCCTTTCGAATCTGATAACATCCGATCAGTATATATCAGTCGCCATCCCAGGAAGAGTGTTTGGTCCAACATTCGCCTCACGCGGTTTGGCGCCCGTCATGCTTTCGCGAGTGGTGGGAGACTCGGCGACCGTCACGTCGCCACTTGTGCCGTGGAACAGTTGCGGCGCGTACATGGCCGCGACTCTTGGTATCCCAACTGCCGCTTACGCTGGGTTTTGCTTCTTCAATATTTTGAGCCCATTACTCGCCGTCGCCTTTGGGTTTCTTGGCTGGCGTATAGTGAGGGCGAAGGTGCCAGAGGCCAGGCAGACAAGCCCCGCGCCTGCATAATCCGGATGCTCGAGCACAGCGCAGGCAACGTGAAAACAGCGCGAGTTGATGCAAAACATGCAGCCATGTTTCCTATGATTACAAACTCTTTTGTCCTCTGGACTTGAAATGGAGAAACGCGATGCCGGAACAGAAAGACTTGAATGCGGATACGAGACCCCCAAGCGCAGAGGAGCTTCGCCTGCAGGTCCTCAAGCGCGAGATGGAGGAAATGGACAAGGAGCGAAAGCTAAAGGCGCTGGAGGAGCATAAACACGCCGAATTCGCTGAGGAATTCCTCAAGAAGCATGTCACTGACGCAGAGATCGCAATGGTGCGCCGCTTGGTTGCGAACGCGGTCAAGGACGGCAAATTCGAAGCGATGGTCTATAGTTTCCCCTCCGCACTCTGCACCGACAGCGGTCGTGCGATCAATAGTGGCGATCGAGATTGGCCACAGACGCTCCAAGGCAAAGCTAAAGAGTTCTTCGAGCGGTATCAGACCTACGGCAAGCCGCAGGGTTACAAGCTGAAGGCGATGATCATTAGCTTCCCCGACGGCATCCCCGGTGACGTAGGCTTCTTTTTGAACTGGGCTCCAGACAAGGTCTGAGTCGCAGCCCTACGCTCCACGCCCTTCAAGAGTGCGGGTCCGGCACTTCACAGGACCGAAGCCGCCTCTTCGCGCCAAGCCGACGCTTGACTGGACCGCTGCAACTATCCTTCAGAAAGTGACCCCGGCAAAGCGGGGTTGCATTCAGAAAACGCTCGGCACTGTCCGGCGGATTCTGGTATCTTGGACGAAGCTATCGGGCCGTTTCTGGCGCTTCCCGAGATCAGGTTCCTCGAACTTCACCCGTTCATAGGGGATCGATGAAAGAATGTGCGCGATGCAGTTGATACGCGCCCGCTTCTTGTCGTTAGAAGGGACGATCCACCAGGGGGCATAATCGGTGTCGGTCATGCGGATCATCTCGTCATAGGCACGGGTAAAATCCCACCAGCGGCGATAGGATTCAATGTCCATAGGGCTGAGCTTCCACTGGCGCAGCGGATCGTTGATACGCTGGCGGAAGCGGCGCTCCTGCTCCTCCTCGCTGACATCCAGAAAGTATTTGAGCAGGACGATGCCGCTCTCGATCATCGCCGCCTCGAACCGAGGTGCTAATTCAAGGAACCGCTTGGCCTTCTCCTCGCTGCAGAAGCCCATGACGCGCTCGACACCGGGTCTGTTGTACCAGGAGCGATCGAAGATCACGACTTCGCCGGCCGCCGGAAGCTGCTGAATATAACGCTGCATATAGATCTGCGTCTTCTCCCTGTCGGTCGGCGCCGGCAATGCGACGACGCGGAAGACGCGCGGGCTGACGCGCTCGGTGATCCGTTTGATCACGCCGCCTTTGCCGGCGGCGTCGCGCCCCTCGAACACAATGACGATGCGGGCACCGGTCCTTTTCACCCAGGCTTGGAGATGGGCGATCTCCTCCTGCAAGCGCGCGAGCTCCTTGGCGTAGTCACCATTCAACCGCCTCTGGGCCTCTTGCGTCTCGCTCGGCTCGTTATTCTCCGGGTTCCAGTGGTTGTTCCTCTTTTTGTTGTCCTTGTGTTTGCCCATCCTTCCCTCCGTTACTCTTGGTTGCTTTCGGAACAATTATCCCTGAAGTCGGGCCCTAAGCGGCAGCACCAAGGTTCAAAGGCGAGGAGCGCGTCCTCCATTCCCTCGAAAATCATCGTTCGGCCGATCTTGTCAATGACGCCGGCACGTTCGAGCATGGCGCGGGCACCCGAGCCGAAGCTGACAGCCTGGCGTGGCAAACACTGCGGGAGGACCGCGGCGAGCATGGTCATCGTCGCCACATCCGGTCCGACGATGAGTTGCCGTGAGGGGCCGAAAAGCGCGTAGGCTATCAGCGGAGTGATACTGGCATAGAAGCCGCTCTCGGGAGGAAGACCAGCTATTGCCGGATAAGCGATGGTGCTTGGCAGACCGACGGCGGCAATGGCAAGCCCGGCATAGATGTCACTGCGCAGGCAGCCCTCCTGATAGTTATCGAGCTGTGTAATGAAGGCGGGTCGGGGGAGAAACAGACGCATCCGACCAGCCCCCAGCGTCAATGCCCGGTCAAGACCAGCGTTTGGACGGGCAAGAGCAGGGCCTGCAGCCGGAGGATGGCCGCATGTACGAGCCCGACGGCGTCGATGACATGCAGGTACAGCCAGCGGGTAGTGCTTATCCCTGGAGTATGCAGCTCTTCGTGATTACTCGTGTAGGCATTGGCAATGCAGCTACTGCCGGGCGGGATGCCGGAAAGCTGGCCTTCATAGAGCGGCTCGAGGTACGTCGTCAGGGTACCGGGGCGTGCCAACTGCTGCGCATCGACAAGCTGATCCGTCGGGCGGAATTGGCCGGCGGCAATCACTTCCTGGACTTCGGTGACCACCATCGGGATGATAGTGAAAGGCTTCCCGATGCAGGTTGCTTCCGCGATCATTCCTGCCTTCATCACCTGGGCCTCTATCTGGCCGAAACCGGCGATTAGGCCGATACGCCGTCCGTCAGGCACCAGGATGCCGGCCGAGCGAATCATCGGATTGACGATGTCGCCGGCACGAAGGGTAAATTGCTGAACGGTGCCAGCCACGCCGGCGCGTACGGTCGTTTTGTCCAGTTCCACCTGAGCTTGGGCAAGCGCCGCTTCGGCGCTTGCCTTTTGCGCCGGCAGGAGGGAGGCAATCTTCGTCTCGAGCGTCTGCTTGCTTGAAACAGCCGCAGCAAGCGCGCCCTTGCGACCGTCGGCGGCGACCTGCAACCGCTCTATTTCGCGTCTCGCCACGATGTTGGGGTTGCGCTCGTTCAATTCGACCTGCGTCTCGAGCTCGTTCAGCGCCTGGAGGTAGGCCCCCTCCGCCTGAGCGATCAAGCCGTCGGCGGAGGCGAGCTCACTTCTCGCCACGGTCGTTTCGGCTTCAATTTCCGTCACGCGCCGCCGTGCAGTTTCGAGAGCTGCCTGCTGCTCACTGTTGTCGAGACGGAAGAGCGGAGCGCCGGCCGCCACCTTCTCGTTGGTGGCGACATAGACCTCTGCCACCCGGCCGTTCGACTCCGGCAGGATGGTGATTGTGCGGAAGATAGCGGTAACGTTGCTGGTCGACGGATGAAAGTAGAAGATCATTGTTATCAGCGATACGGTGAGGATCACGCAGGCGGTGATGCCGTAACGAAGCTCGAACCACATCGAATAAAGATTGATTTCGTGGCCGATGCGCTTGCCCTGCACATAACGGCGGAAAAGATAGTCAGGGAAGATGGTGAGCAGCGAGCAAATCAGGAACTCCAGCATGGCTCACCCCCTCCGCTCGATCTTGTCGTCGTGGATCACCGGCGCGATTTCGAGCGGCACCCATTGTGGCTCGCTCATCGACTCCGAAGGGGGAGCTTTCGGCTGAGGCTCGGGCGCCGCCGCTCTTTCTCGCGGCTCGCGCGCGTCCCTATCTTCGCGGGCTTCCCGGCGTGCTATTTTGGCGAGCGAGCGGGCGATCGACCGTACAGGGGAGGCAAAGTCCGGAAACTCGACCATGGCAAGCAACAGCGCGGCGATCCAAAATAGGTGATTGTGAGTGAAGAGTGCAATCAGCCCCAACGCGCCGATGATCTGCAACTGCGTCTTACTTGCGCCGTGCGCCATGTGCTCGGGCAGTGCGTGCAGCCGTAAATACAGAATGCCGACTAGAAAGACCATGAGCAGCACGAACACGATCATCACATTGAAAAGGACGTCCGTCTCCCCCGGCGCGGTGATGAATGGTGGCAAATGACTGGTTGCAGCCGGGTGCAAGGAGTCTTCCATCTCTGCGCTTCCCTTCTTCCGAGCCGGCAAGAACTCAATTGCTGCGGCGAACGCTCAAAGCCAAAGCAGGCAGAGAGATCCATCGTTTTGATTATACAAGCATAATGATACGCGAAAATGTGCGGCTGGCATTGATCGCAGTCAAAATCGTCAAGGGTGACGCTCGGCCTGTTACCACCCCACTATAGTGCATATCACCTCCATCTAGTTCTAGACAGTGGCATCCAGTTGCAAAACATTCGCATGACGTATGCTACGGTATATTACTGCAACTCGGCCGCAGGGGGCGTAGCATCGATCGAATCGGTCGGGCGAGGGGCGGAAGCACTTTGTACATCCGACCGCTCAAGTTGAATTGCAACGAGGCGCGAACAGCGGCCGCTCGCCGGATCGCTCTTTTCTGCTCTTCCAACGAGGGCGCGAGAATGGATAGGGATCCATCCCGAACGAGCCCGGTCCGGGACGACTCGGTCGGTCGACCATCGATCGAGGCGAAGATTACGGAGATCGCGCGGATCGGCATCGTCGGACTGTTCGCCTATTGGTCCCTGACTTTAGTAGCCCCGTTTGCGATCATTCTTATCTGGGCTGCGATCCTTGCCGTCGCTCTTTACCCGGCCTACTTTGCTCTCGCAGTCATGCTAGGACAGCGGTTTCGTTTAGCGGCGGCCCTTATCACGCTGATCTGTCTGGTCATCATCGTCGGCCCGCTTGCGGCCATAGCTGTCAGCTTTGCGGACGGAGTTCAGGCGGCGCTTGGAAGGCTGGACGATGGTTCGCTGCTGGTACCAGTACCGCCGGAAAGTATACGGCATTGGCCACTGGTCGGCGAACGCATTCATGCTGGCTGGAGCATGGCATCGGACAACCTTGAGGCCGCTCTGAGGCACTTCGAGCCGTCGCTGCTGCAGGCGGGGAGCCAGGTTCTGGGCAAGCTCGCAAGCATCGGCATCGATTTGCTTGGTTTCGTGGTTTCCGTCCTTGTTGCTGGATTTCTCTTCAGGTCAGGGGCGCGTCTCGCGGAGACAGCGGAAAGCCTCGCCGACAAAGTGGGTGGGAACAGAGGCATTGGCTTCGTGCGCCTGGCGGTTGCAACAATCCGCAACGTAGCCCGCGGCATAATCGGCGTCGCGTTGCTGCAGGCCTTTCTCTGCGCGATTGTGCTACATCTCTTCAAGGTTCCCGCACCCGGTGCAATCGCCTTTATGGTCCTCATTCTCTGCATTGTCCAGATCGGGCCTGCTCTGGCGTTGCTGCCAGTTATGATCTGGGCCTGGTTGCAGCTGGACTTCGGTCCAGCGCTGCTGCTGACACTTTTGCTCATGCCTCTTCTCATCATCGACAACGTCATGAAGCCGATCCTCGTGGCGCGCGGCCTTTCAACCCCGACTCTTGTCATATTGCTAGGGGTACTAGGGGGTACGCTTTCCTATGGCTTGATCGGCCTTTTCTTGGGTCCGATTATCCTCAGTGTGTTCCACGACTTGCTCATGATCTGGATGCGTCCGGATACGGCGGCGGAAAAGACAATGCCCTCGGCTTCGAAATTGCCGCGTGCAACATGAGCATGTGCCAACAATCTGCTGTCTTTCCTGCAACTATCGTTGCCTCACCTTTCCGGTATTGGTACACCCGCCTCACGCAAACCATCGATGAAACGTTCTTGGTCTTCGGGGCGACGAATTCGTAGGGCGACCTCCTTTCGGATGTTATTGAGGAACCCCGGAACGTTCACTTCCAGCCACTTGCGCTCCTCACGTGCCTGGTCCGACTTGCCGAGCTTTCCTAGAATGGCAAGCAATATGACGCGATAGATCGGATTGGCGCGAAGGTCGGCCAGATGTGCCCAGCGTTCAGCGGCTGCATAATCGCCGCTAATATAGGAGCAGACCGCCAAGGCTGCCTCGAAATATCCCACCGGACCGGGGTTCAGCGCCACGCTCTTGGACACGAGCTCGCAGCCGGGACGCCATTGACCGGAAAGCGCTAGCCGAAAACCATATTCGCCGGCGAGCTCAGTGTCGTTCGGATTGATGGCAAACGCACGCGCGCCGACAGCCAGGGCGGCATCGACTTCGCCACGGAAAAACAAAGTGAGCATTTGCGCCTGCAGAGCCCGGACGTCTTGCGGATCCAGTTCTACGGCCCGCGCCGCCGCCTCGCTCGCCCGCTCCAGCGAGATCGGCGACGATGAGTGGAGGCGATAGCGAAATCGAAGCTCGTCGACGTAGGTCATCGATAAGAGACCCCAAGCTGTCGAATAGTTTGGGAATTCCCGAGTCGCATGCTGAAGGCATTCTTGAACGGACCCGTGCGTTTGCGGGTTCAAATCACTGCGATAGCCGTAGTAAGCCAAGGTGCAGGCATATGCTTGCCAATCGTCAGGAATCGAGTATGAGAACTGTGTCGCGTTTGCCTGGAAGACGACGCCATAGGGTTGGGCCACCGCGGTCGCCACCGCGGCGGCGGCCTTCTCCTGAAGATCGATGATCCTATGCGTTTCCAACCTCTCATCGTAGTTGCTCACCCACACCACCGATCCATCGGACCGATGAACAAGCCGGATACCAAGCCGAAGCCTTTCGCCATCGATTCGGACCCGTCCCTCCAGTGCATAGGCGGTACCGTCGGGCGGCTCCGGAGGGTCTTTTGTTTGGTCATGAGTAACAACGATAATCTCCTTGAACCTAGCGATCCTACTGACGACTTCGTCGGCAAGCCCTCGTGTGATCATGGCTGACTTCGGTGTTCCGGAGAGATCCTCGAACGGTGTGACCACTAGCTTCGGAATGTTTGGCCTAGTACGGTTGCTGTTTGCGGCGTCGTCTGCGGTGATCATTGGAGGGAGGAAAGTGTTGGCGGCAAGACCGCCGAGAGCGAACGCAATCGCCGCAATGGCGCCCCAAATCCATAGCCCCGATGGGCGTTCAACCAAAGAAATCGGTCCCGCGTTCGCGGGAAGGGGGAGAGCCGTCTCGGGTGCTGGGATGGCGCGCCTTTCAAATGTCGGGACGTAGGCGCCTTTCGGTATTCGTATGAGGATCGGGTCGTTACGGCCCGCGACCAGGTAGTAGCGTTCGAGCGCGCGTCGAATACGGCCGGCTTCGATGCGTACGGCCGGATCCATCTGTGCATCGAAAGAGGAGTCTCGGCCGAAGACTTCGGTTGCGATCGAATAGGCCTTTATACGGTCGGAGCGGCCCGCGACGGTCTCCTCAATGACATAGGCGAGAAATTTGCGGGCCCGTTCCGGAGCTTCGAACTCGACGCTGAATCGTATTCGATCGAGTTGTGCAAGAATTTCACCGTCCGAGGGTAGGGTAGCTTTCGGTTCGACCCGAACACCCTGCTGGCCTAGCATTGCCATGTCTGCCTCCAGGGCCACAATGTACGATTGTATTCTACGGCATTGTAAGCTCCCGTATCTTACGTCCACACCCGGCCGAAGCGCAATATAGAGATAAGACGATATATTAAAGTTGTATTTCATTTCAGACCGGAGGGGAGGAGCGAAATGCACACGCGGCCGGAGGAAAAGGAACACGGCTTGGCGGCGGTTTTGCGCCGATTTCCGGCGCGATCATTGCAGATCAGGAAACTGTCTATTAGCGACGAGAGCTTCAGGGGCATGTGCGAGGACTTCGCGGCCGCCGAAAACGCGCTCGCCCACGCCGGTGAACTGCCTATCCATGTTCGCCAGGAGCTCCGCGCTGAATTCGAGAGCTTGGTGGAGAGCCTGGCAGCTGAAATTGAGCAGGCGCTCCGCTAAAGGCCTTCACCTGACGATGAGGTCAATCAAATTTACTGGCATTGTTCCTCACAGCCGTACATCAGAGTCGGCGTGGGCGGCCGGGTTCAGCCGGCAGAACACGTTGGCAGAACACCAGGGTTGCAACAGGATCGCCGCAAGGCATCCGCCACAGGAGACGAGTAATGAATGAGATTCTATTGCCGGCTTCGGGGCAGCGAATGAATTTCGTTCCCAGTGGGCCGCTCATGCATAGGACAGTCGAGTCAAAACCGATCAGCACTTTCGTCGACGGACAGAGCATTTACACTTCCGGCGAAAGGGCCGGTCAAGCCTACCGAGTGGAATTTGGGGCGGTCAGGGTGTACCGAGTGCTTGCGAACGGCCGCCGTCAAATTCTTGCATTCCACTTTGGAGGAAGTTGGTTCGGCTTGCAAACCGGAGACCGACACCGCTCAACCGCGGAAGCGATCGGTATTGCCGGTGTGAAGAGCGTCAGCCTTCAAGAAGATCCGGATTTATGGCAGGGCCTGTTGCCGGTAGTGTTGGAGAATTTCTCGTCTGCTCAAGAACACCAATTGGTAATTGGCCGCCAAAGCGCGATCGAAAGGATTGCGGCATTCTTGATAGAAATGTCCGACCGTTCGGGCCATTCGCACAAATTCGAACTACCGATGCCCCGTGCGGACGTTGGGGACTACCTCGGACTCACAATCGAGACGGTTTCGCGTTCGCTTACAAAGCTAAAGAACAAGCGCATTATCAAGTTGCACGGCGCTCGGGGCATCGAGATCATGGAGTACCTTGTGCTTCAGAATTTATGTCTTTAGCCTGATTGCAATCTTCTTACTGCAGAGGCGAAGGGACCTTAGGCGTCCCGACGTGCAGGAAAGGCTTTCCTACTGCCTTGTGGCAACTGTTACATTCAGTCGTCATCTGGGCAAAATACTCTTGAAATAGTTTGTCATCTTTGTCTTTTATCGAGGTTTCAACCAAATCCGCAATCTTGTGAGTGCTAGCGACTTCCGAATTCGACAGGAGATGAAAACGCGTGGCGTCGATGAATCCTGCCCTGACTTGCCCAAGCTGGTAGCGGGCAAGTATCCAGTTCCTCAGCTTGACAGAATACCAAAGTTTGGAGCGGCCGAGCTCAACTTTTGTCATGATTTCGCGGAGAGTTGGAACGTATCCGGCGGAGTTCTGAGAAGATTTGCCTTCTGCCAAGGCGATTAAACTGTCAGATAGCAGTGCCAGAACGGCAACCGACAGAACCCGTAGCTCTCGCATTTCCTGGTCTCCGGACGTTGTCGCATTCTCGAATACACGTATCGGGATGTGCGCCTATCGGTGAAACCATCAAGCCTCTATGCGCTGTGATCGACTTTGGAAAAGCCTATGATGCTCGCCCTTTGTCGTTACTATTTACTGCTGAAGTTACCCTAGGCCTGCATCATCGTTTGCGTCGTTGACCGTGATCAAAAGGGTAAAAGATTACTGGCGGCAGCCTTTGACTCGGCTCAAGTTCACTGACCCGTTGTCCGGAGGAGCGTACCGTTTAGCCGGTCGAACACTCAATCCGCTGGCTCCATTCCGCTCAGTCCTGAAGTTTGAGCGCCGGATCTCTCGAGAGGGTATGGTCAGCGTGACGGCAATGCCTACAGTGTCCCTGATGGCACCCGCAGCCGGTTGCCAGACCAAGCCTGCTGATCGTCGACGACATCGGTTATCTTCCCGTCATCGCCGCGGCGGCAATCTTCCAGCTCGTCAACGCACGCTATTTACGTGGCGCAATGATCCTCACCTCCAATTGTAGCTTTGCCGAATGGGGCAAAGACTTCGGGATCCCGTCGTCGCTACCGCCCTGCTCGACAGACTCTTGCACCACGCCGACGTCGTTCAGATCGAAGGCTCAAGCTATCGGCTGCGACAGCACGCCGAGCTCAAAGCATGTTCGCTCGAAAGCGCTCATCACTCCGCCGTCCTTCGCACCGCCAACAAAACCAAGAGGCCGGCCACTTAAAAATGGCCATCTCTTCCCGTCATCCGGAGCGGCTTAATTGGGGAATTTTACTTCGGCACTTTTGAGGAAATTTAAGGCGGCATTGTAAGCCCACAGCAGGTCTCTGTGCGATCGATCGAAACCGAGCACCTCTCATTGCCTCAATGAACCGGTTCAAGACCACTCCAAATACTCCCGAGAGGCTAGTTACGGTCTTCACTACTTAGACGAGGATTGCTAGCGGGCCACTTCGAGTGCGGCATGACCCCACCAAAGGTCTTTGAACTGCAATTTTCGAGGTCGTATTTTCAACCAGAGTACATCGAAGTCGACGTCCTATCGCTGGGCGAGACTTTGTCCACGCCCCAAGCGACCTCCTAGCCTCAACCTGACACGCCAGTTAGTCAATAAACTTCCAGGTGCAGGACTAGCCGTGTGAATTCGGGGGGTGGTAGATGGGATTACGCCAGCGGCTATAGATCGACCGGCAGGGTGCGTCTGGCGCAGCTGAAGAACTTTGCATTCGTAGAACAACGTTCCCAAAACCCTGATCTCGGTGAGACTTCCCTACTGGCGTAACGCTATGTGACGTCGCCGCTGCCAGATGAATACTGGGATGCCTGAGAGTAAGAGAATCAGGCCGAAGAGAACAGGTTCCGCCCCGCAGCCATAGAGCGTGAACATAGCGAATGCGAAGGCTATCAGCTCTATAAGCGTGACGCGTGGTACCCTCCGTCCTTCTGAAATGCGAGCGGAAACAAGACTGCTCGCCAGCGCGCAGAAGGCATAGGGCACAACGGCTGTCATCGTACTCAGGCCGACGAACGTGCGGTAAATGGATGCGAAGCCTTCAGAACCTGCAGCCTGAACTAGCACAAGCAATGTGGCAAGGAGTGCAGATACGACAATTCCGGTAGCAGGTACGTTTCGCGGTGAGAGTTTTCCGAAGAACTCTGGAAAAAGTCTATCGCGGGCCGCTGCCATCGGCACTTGGCCCATAAGCAGTGTCCACCCGTTTAGCGCTCCAATAGACGAAAGGACGACAGCAAGCGCAATCGCGAGCTCGCCGGCGGGTCCCCACAGAATTCGGGCAGCTTCTGAAAAAGGAGCGATCGACTTGACCAGTTCCTGTCTGGGGATGAGCCCCATGACTACAATCGTTCCGAGCACATACAGCGTCGCAGCGATCGAAATGCCCAGGATTGTCGAACGCGGTATGGTGCGCTCAGGGTCGCGAACGTCCCCAGCAGGCACCGTCGCGGACTCGAGGCCCAGATAGGCGAACATGGTCAGCGGTGCCAGAGCGGCGCTCGCCTGGAACAGCGGCTGCCCGCTCGGATTAAATTCCGAGAAATGGGAAGTGTCAATGAAAAGCAAGCCCATTAAGGCGACGGCTCCGAACGGAATCATCTTTGCATAGGTCGTCACTTCCGAGAACACGCCGGCTACATGGACCCCGCGGAGATTGACGAGCACAACTGTCCAGATCGCGGCCAGCGTCAACAATACCGCGGTCGCGCGCCCGCGCATGAGAGGGAAGAGATCCACGATTACGCCCGCAAAGGCGAATGCGATCACCGGCAAGGAAGCCCAAATGGATATCCAATAACCCCAGGCTATCAGGAACCCGGCAAAATCCCCGTAAGCCAGACGGGTGTAGGCGTATGGTCCGCCGACCGCCGGCGCCAGGCTCGCGAGCTTGGCAAAAGTCAGCCCGAGGCAGATCGCACCGGCACCCATGACAATCCATATGACGATGGCCAGATTGCCGTACGGTGCGACCGCCGCCGGTGAGAGGTAGAAGCCTGAGCCAACCATGTTGCCTACGATGATTGCGGTGCATGCGGCCAATCCCAGGCTCTTGCCGTTGTGGGGTGTCGACATGGCAAGCCCTTTCGACAGCATCGCTGATCGCGGCGCCTCTCGGAACGGGGTAGAAAGTCGAAACACAAGGCTACCCCTCTCGGAAGCTCTCATGCATTCGTTTCTCTACAATCTCGCGCCTCGGCCTTTTAAGCAAGAGACTAGCCTTTTAACGGCCCGCGAAGGGAGGAGAGACAGGATGCGCGCTTCGCCTTGCCCACAAAAGGCGAATGCGCGAGAATCCATGACTGTGCATGTGCCTTAACGTTCGGCTAACGAGAGTTGTTGCGGAATTCCTGTCGTCAAAACGCTTTTGGGGGGACACGCATGTTCGACGAGCCAAGCTTCCTGCGTATGTCCATAGTTGCCACCGCCGTTGTCGCGGCCTTTGGCATTATCTTCGGTCTGCTGTCCGGTTCCTTCTCCATTGCGTTTGATGGAGTCTATTCGCTCGCCGATGCCGGTATGACGGTAATGGCGCTCTGGGTTTCCAGCCTCATCGCCAAGTCGGCGACTGGCAACACGGTTGCCGGCAGGATGCGTGACCGCTTCACCATGGGTTTCTGGCATCTAGAGCCTATCGTTCTCCTCTTGAACGGCACGCTGCTGATCGTGGTTGCGATCTATGCGCTGATCAACGCCGTCATCAGTGTCTTGCGGGGAGGCCACGAACTGCAGTTCGGCTTTGCGATCGTCTATGCGGCCTTCACAGTCGTCGTCTGCACGATCATGGCGCTGACCGGTGTTCGGGTGAATCGTAAGCTGCACTCGGATTTTATTGCACTCGATGTGAAGGCCTGGATAATGTCGGGCGGCATCGCTTTTGCCCTCCTGCTGGCTTTCCTCCTCGGCTTTGGAGCGCGAGGAACTCCCCTTGGCTGGATCTCCGCCTATGTGGATCCAGCCGTCCTGGCCTTGGTATGCATCGTGATTATCCCATTGCCCATCGGCATTGTGCGACAGGCTTTGTCCGACATCTTGCTCATCACGCCAGAAGACCTAAAGGCGCATGTCGACCGCGTGGCCGGCGAAGTGGTACAGCGTCAGGGGTTCCTCACTTATCGCGCCTACGTCGCCAAGGTCGGACGGGCCACGCAGATCGAGCTGCACTTCATCGTGCCGCAAAACCTGCCGCCGAGAAGTATCGAGGCATGGGATCGTGTCCGCGACGAGGCCGGTGCGGCGATCGGGGGCGAGGGCCACGACCGCTGGCTGACGATCGCCTTCACGGCAGATCTCGAATGGGCTGAGTGAATATGCCCCCGGCCAAGTTTCCCGCGAATTCCTTCCGAACCCCCCGACCATATTAGGCAAGGTTGAAGCACCGCGCGCTGCGGCCATTGATTTTGATTGGAATCAAAGACGGATCAGTACCGCGCGTCTATGTTGAACTTTAGAGCTCAGCAGGGGAGCGTGAGGGACCATGGAGTTCTACAAGGCATTCCCGATAGCAGTCATCGATGAAGACTTTGAAAGCAAGAACGCGGCCGGCCGCGGCATGCGAAATCTGGTAGAAGCGATCGAAAAGGAAGGCTTTCGCGTTGTAGCAGGCCTCACATATGAGGATGCGCGCCGGCTTGTGCGTATCTTCAATACCGAATCCTGCTGGCTGGTTTCGGTCGACGGGGCCGAGGACAGCGCGAAGCGGTGGGAGGTTCTGGCCGAGGTGCTGTCCGCCAAGCGTTCTAAAAACACCAACCTGCCGATTTTTCTTTTTGGCGACGACACAACCGCAGAGATGGTGCCGGCGAACGTGTTGCGACACGCCAATGCCTTCATGCGCCTTTTCGAAGATTCTCCCCAGTTCATGGCCCGGGCCATAGTCCGTGCGGCGCACAACTACCTCGATCGCCTTCCTCCGCCGATGTTCAAGGCGCTCATGGATTATACGCTCCATGGCGCCTATTCCTGGCACACCCCGGGCCATGGTGGAGGCGTCGCCTTTCGCAAGAGCCCAGTCGGCCAGCTCTTCTATGCATTCTTCGGGGAAAACACACTGAGATCGGACATCTCCGTTTCGGTGGGCAGCGTCGGCTCGCTTCTTGATCATGTCGGGCCGATCGCCGAAGGGGAGCGAAATGCGGCTCGCATATTCGGCGCTGATGAGACGCTCTTCGTGGTGGGCGGTACGTCCACCGCCAACAAGATCGTCTGGCATGGCATGGTAAGTCGGGGTGACCTGGTCTTATGCGACCGTAACTGCCACAAGTCGATCCTCCATTCGCTGATCATGACCGGTGCGACGCCGATCTACCTGACGCCATCGCGCAACGGACTCGGCATCATCGGCCCGATTGCGAAGGAACAGTTCACGCCCGAAGCGATAGCGCAGAAGATCGCCGAGAGCCCATTCGCCGGCGAGACGACCGGTACGGTGCGCCTGATGGTGGTGACCAATTCCACTTATGACGGGCTTTGCTACAACGTGGACGGGATCAAGGCATCGCTCGATGACGCCGTGGAAATACTTCACTTTGACGAGGCGTGGTACGCGTATGCCAATTTCCACGAGTTCTATGACGGCTATCACGCAATCTCCTCGGCACAGCCGGCGCGGTCTCAGAAAGCTATAACATTCGCCACCCAGTCGACGCACAAGCTGCTCGCGGCCTTCTCTCAGGCCTCGATGATCCACATACAGAACGCCGAGGCGAATCGCCTCGACATCACGCGCTTCAACGAAGCGTTCATGATGCACACATCGACATCCCCGCAATACGGCATCATTGCTTCGTGCGACGTGGCCGCGGCCATGATGGAGCAGCCGGCAGGGCGGGCACTGGTGCAGGAGACCATCGACGAGGCGATGAGCTTCCGCAGAGCGATGAACAGCGTCAGGAAGCAGATAAAGGACTCCTGGTGGTTCCAAGTGTGGGAGCCCTCCATAGCGGACGAAACACCGAGCGACACTACGGGAGATTGGCTTCTGAAGCCCGGCGAAGCCTGGCACGGTTTCGAGGGACTCGCCGAGAACCACGTAATTGTTGACCCCATCAAGGTCACGATCCTTTCACCCGGCTTGACGGCTAACGGAACAATGCAGGAGCACGGTATACCGGCCGCCGTCGTTACCAAATTCCTGTCCTCGCGCCGCATCGAAATCGAGAAGACCGGACTTTATTCATTCTTGGTGCTCTTCTCCATGGGGATCACGCGGGGCAAGTGGAGCACGCTTATCACCGAACTGATGAACTTCAAGGATCTCTACGATGCCAACGCGCCTCTCACGCGCGCTCTGCCGGAACTTGCGGCGGCGCATCCCGAGGCCTACGGTTCTTTAGGTCTGCGGGAGCTCTGTGAGCAGATCCACGACGTATATCGCAAGGATTGCGTGCCGAAAGCCCAGCGGGAAATGTACACGGTATTGCCCGAAATGGCGCTCCGGCCCGCCGACGCCTACAATCATCTGGTCAAAGGGCGCGTTGAAAGCGTCGAGATCGACGAACTGATGGGGCGGACGCTAGCGGTGATGATTGTCCCCTATCCGCCGGGAATTCCGCTCATCATGCCGGGAGAACGTATCACCACGGCTACTAAATCAATCCAGGACTATCTCGTCTATGCCCGCGCCTTCGACCGCAAGTTTCCCGGATTTGAGACAGATATCCACGGGCTCCGCTTCACGCACAACGATGGTGGGCGCCGCTACCTCGTGGATTGCATCGTCGAGGAGAGGCGCCATGATCCCGCGTGATGTTAAAGCACCGACGGTAGCGATTCCGTTTCATAAATTGCTCAAGGTTGTCGCCATCGTTGACGTGACCAACGCCCAGACAAGGGAGCTGATCGAGCAAATTGCAGCGGCGAATTTCGAGGTCGAGATACGAGATAGTTTCACGCCAGATGTCTCGGAAGACGCATCGGTCGGCGCCTATATCGGTTCGGTGGAAGGCGATAGGATCGATGGCGCTCGCAGATTTGTTCGATCGGTCCGGGAGATCGGTTTCCGCACGCCGTTATGGGCATTGGCAGACTCTCGCGGCATCGCCGATATCGATGCGGTTGAACTGGCCGGCGAGGTCGACGGTTTCGTCTATCTTGGGCAACAGACCCCGGTATTTTATGCCAAGCAGATCATCTCGAGCCTGGTGAACTATGGCAAAACGCTTCTGCCGCCTTTCTTTGGTGGTTTGATGGCATATGACGGGGAGGCGAACGTCGCCTTCGATTGCCCCGGCCACCAAGGCGGCCAGTTCTATCGCAAGTCACCGGCCGGACAAATCTTTTTCAAGTATTTCGGAGAAAGCATCTTTCGTAACGACCTCTGCAATGCCGATGTCGATCTCGGTGATCTGCTGATCCACGAGGGGCCTGCAGTCGAAGCGCAAAAGAATGCCGCCCGGATCTTTGGTGCGGATCGAACCTACTTCATCCTGAACGGCACGAGTACATCCAACAAGGTGGTCACGAACGCTGTCCTCCGCGCCGGTGATCTAGTGCTCTTCGATCGCAACAATCATAAGTCGCTTCATCAGGGCGCGCTCGTCCAGGCAGGAGCGATCCCGATCTATCTGCCGACGGCCCGGAACGCCTTCGGAATGATCGGTGCAGTCGATTGGGAGGCGTGGGATGAGGCAAACCTGCGCGCGCGAATAGCCGACCATCCCCTGGTGGCGGACAAGGCGCGAGCGAATGCCGAGCGACCCTTCCGTCTCGCTTGCATTCAGCTCGCGACTTACGACGGCACCATCTACAACGTTCGCAAAGTCATGGAAAAGATTGGGCACCTATGCGACTACGTCCTCTGGGACGAAGCCTGGATCGGGTACAATGCCTTCCATCCTCTGTTCGAGAATCACAGTCCGATGCGAATTGAGCCGCTCGGACCCGAGATGCCTGGACTGTTTTCAACGCAGTCGGTTCACAAGCAGGGCGCGGGATTTTCGCAAGCTTCGCAGATCCACAAGCGCGACGAACATATCCGCGATCAGCGCCGCTTCATCGAGCACAAGCGCTTCAATGAATCCTTCCTCATGAATGTCTCGACTTCACCGTTCTATCCGCTGTTCGCCTCGCTCGACGTTAACGCGAAAGTCCATGAGGGGAAGGCGGGCGAGATGCTTTGGGACCGTTGCATTGAGCTCGGCATCGAAACGCGCAAGAAGCTGCGCGAGTTCGTTCGCCATTACGAGGCGACTGGTGCTGGACCTCAGGAACAATGGTTCTTCGATCCATTCGTGCCCGATTCCGTGACAATCTCATACTCAAAGCACACGGAAGACGTCGCCGAGGCTCGATGGGAGGATCTTCCGACTGAGGTCTTGAAGCGTGAGCAGCAGTGCTGGCGGTTCCGCCCTGAGGCGTCATGGCACGGCTATTCGGGCTACGCCGACGGATACACAATGGTGGATCCGAACAAGCTCGCTCTGTTGACGCCCGGCATCGACCGGAAGACCGGCGAGTATCTCGACTTCGGCGTTCCGGCGACGGTGGTGGCGAACTATCTTCGGGAGCAGCGCGTGGTCCCCGAGAAGTGCGATCTTAACAGTATCCTATTCCTGCTGACCCCGGCAGAGGACCCGAGCAAGCTCAACACGCTCATCGCCAAGCTGGTCAAGTTCAAGAATCTCTGGGATCGCGATGCGCCTCTCGCGGAAGTTTTGCCGACAGTATGCGCCGCAAACGAAGATCGCTATGCGGGCTACACACTTCGTCAGGTCTGTACAGAGATGCACAACTTCTATCGAGAGGCCGGCATCAAGGAACTGCAGCGATTGTGCTTCCGTGCAGAGAGCTTCCCCGAGCAGGCTATTTCGCCGAAGGAGGCTTACCAAGCATTGGTGGCCAACGAGGTCGACTATGTGGCGCTGGATGAAGCGATTGGCAGGATCTCCGCGACGCTGGCCCTCATCTATCCTCCGGGCATTGGCGTCATTGTTCCCGGAGAGCGCTGGGACGAGAAAGCAAAGCCGATGCGCGATTACTTCCTGGCTTTCGAGGAATCGTTCAACCACTTTCCGGGTTTCAATTATGAGGTCCAAGGTGTGTTTCAAGAAAGAGTCGACGGTCGCATCAAGTTCCATACATACGTCGTGCGCGAGTGACCGCCTCGCAGGGGAGGACTGGGGCCATGTCTGAACACTCAATCAATGTCGCAGCAGCGGCCGCAACGAAGAAGAAGATGAGCCTGATGCAACTAACGTTCATCGTTGCGGTGAACATGATGGGATCAGGGATCATAATGCTGCCAGCTAACATGGCGCAGGTCGGAGCCATTTCCCTCCTTTCCTGGTTGGTAACTGCCGTGGGATCAATGGCGATAGCCTACGGATTCGCTCAAGCCGGCCTGTTCAATCAACGGCCCGGCGGAATGTCGGCTTATGCAGAGGACGCTTACGGCAAGCCTGGTTACTTCCTAGTATTCTTCCTCTATTTTCTATCGCTCGCGGTCGGCAATGTGGCGATTGGTATTTCTGCAGTCGGCTATCTCGCGGGTTTCTTCCCCTGGCTGACGACCACTCCGATTATGACCTGTAGCAGCCTGATTGTCTTGCTGTGGTTGACCACGGTGGCCAACTTCGGGGGACCGCGTGTCACCGGTCGCATCGGATCGATCACTGTTTGGGGTGTCATCATTCCCGTCGGAATGATTTCTATCATCGGCTGGGCATGGTTCAGCTCGGAAACCTTTACCGCTGCCTGGAACCCCAAAGGCCTGACCGTAGCACAAGGCATGGGTTCGAGCATCTCCCTGACGCTGTGGGCCTTCCTCGGGATGGAATCCGCTGCGCAGAACTCCGACGCCGTGGAGAACCCGAAGAGGGATGTGCCTCTCGCCTGCATGTTCGGGACACTTGGTGCGGCCGTAATCTACATTCTCTCGACGACCGTAATCCAGGGCATTGTGCCCAACGCCGATCTCGCCGCTTCGACCGGCCCCTTCGCGCTTGCCTACGCCACCATGTTCAGCCCGGCAATCGGGTCAGTTATCATGGCGCTTGCCGTTCTCGCCTGCCTTGGCTCGTTGCTCGGATGGCAGTTCACCATAGCGCAGACTGCACGAACCGCAGCGGACGAGCGCATGTTCCCGGCTCTCTTCTCGAGAGTGAATGAGATGGGTGCACCGGTAACAGGGATGGTTGTGATGGGTGTCGTTCAGTCTCTGCTGGCGTTGATGACGATCTCGCCGACGCTGAGCGAACAGTTTGCTGCTCTCGTCAATCTCGCAGTAGTTACGAACGTGCTTCCCTACATCATCTCCCTTTCCGCACTCTTCGTCATGATGCGGGCTGCAGGAGTGCCGGAACGCAAGTTCCGCCTGAACGCCGCAATCGCGATTGTCGGAATGCTCTACAGCGTCTTCGCCATCTATGCATCGGGTAAGGATGCCGTTCTTGGCGGCATGCTCGTCACGGGCATTGCCTTTATTACCTATGGCCTCATCGCGCCGAGATTTACGCCTGGCTCGGCGCAACTGCGGGCAGTGTGACCGTCAGAATGTTCGGGAGGATGGAATGATCAAAGTCGCAAGAAGCACGAGCTATCGGAGCAATCGCATTATTGCCGGTGGGCTGTTGGTGGCGACTGTCGCACTAGGTCTGTCGACCGCAGCGCAAGCCCAGACTCTCGACCGTATCCGCAGCGCAGCCTCCGTGAAGCTGGGGTACGATCCCGATGCAAGACCCTTCTCCTTCAAAGCCGAGGGTGAAAATGCCACCGGCTATTCCGCTGCCCTTTGTATAAAGGTGGTCGAGGAGCTCAAGGGTGAACTTGGTCGTGCAGATTTAGCGGTTGAGTGGATTCCGCTCGCGAACGAGGCCGCCTACCAGGCCGTACAAGACGGCTCTATCGATCTGTTTTGTGGAGCGGAACCGGTCAGTCTGACGCGCCGAAAGGAAGTCTCCTTCTCCGTCCCGATCTTCCCCAGCGGAACGGGCGCTGTGCTTAGCACCAGTGCTCCCGTGGCTTTGCGCGAGGTCCTGACCTATGGCCAGCCTTCCGACCGGCCAATCTGGCGAGGTTCGCCGGCCAGGACGCTCCTCGAGCGAAAAACTTTCTCGCCGATAGCCGGGACTACCAGCGAAGGCTGGCTCGCGGAGCGCATCAAGACGTTCCAGCTCTCGGCGACCGTAGTGCCGGTGGAGACATACGACCAAGGGATCGAAAATGTTTTGAATGGAAACTCCAATGTGCTCTTCGGCGACCTGCCCCTTCTGCTCGACGCCGCCGCGCGCAGCGAGAGCTCGGGCAATCTGATCGTCCTGGAGCGCCATTTCACGTACGAGCCGTTAGGCCTAGTCCTGGCGCGCAGTGACGAAGATTTTCGGCTCGTCGCAGATAGGGCGCTGAGCGGAGCGTACCGGTCCGAGGATTTTCGCGCATTCTTCACGGAATGGTTTGGGCCACCGGACGAGTCCATTGTCACATTCTTCCGGCAAACCACCTTGCCAGAATGACGGTTCCAACTGTCACTTAGCAATAAAGCGTAAGAATGCGGCTGTTTCAGCCGGGTTTGGATCCGGCGACAGAGCGCCAGAACCTCTTCTGTTCCTATGTTCTCATGACATCGCCGGCATTTCATAGGTACCGCCCTTGACGGGGAGTGCCCCGATTGTTCGTGCGATTTTGTTTGCCAGCGCAACGGTGGCAACCTTGTACGGTCTTCGCGCCATCAGAGAGACCAGCCAGGCCGGCCTGCCCCACGGCGTGCTAGCTTCAGGATTGATGTCGCGCCTGAGCAACGTTCCTCGATCATCTCGATTCCGAACTGCTGACGGACAAGAATGCTGCCGACTGAAATCAAGGTCGGCCACGTCTTCCGTTATTCTTATCTCTGGCACTTGACGAGCCCTACTACACCCTCTCGATCCGCCGGCTTCGGTACAGCGCCAATCTCGGCCGGTATCCCGGCCAGGACGACCTCACCCCGCAGGCGATCATCGAATGGGAACCCCGAGACTGAACCGCAGACGGCGGCCGGCGAGGAGCCGGGCGCCCACCTTCGCAATGCCGAGAAATCCGGCAAATTTCTCGATTTTCAGCATTTTTCCTGCTAGGGTGCCGGTACTTGGAGATTTGCCGATGAACGTTCATTCCCGCCGTCCGGATCGTTCCTCGGAAGCCATCGAGAAACGGCGCAAGGCCGCCAAACAGGCGCGCGCTGCCAATATCCGGCAGGGTTACGTTCACGATCCTGTCCTCGAGGAGGCGATCGAGCGTTATGTCGCCGGCGACATTACCACCCAAGAACTTCGCAAGGAGATGTTGGGGCGCTTCAAATGTGCTTGAGTTTCAACCGTCGTCCGAGCAAGCCGACTGTATGATCGACGGCTTGTTCGAGAGGTATCGATTGGAAAACGGGCACAAAAAAGCTCCTACACTTACCCTGATGTCCCCGGCGATCCGGGCCGCTCCGGGGTCTTGCGCAACAAACTCGACCTGAAAACACATTCGCGACTCCGGCTTCAACAGCTTACGGCAAAGGAAAGGTATCTGACGAGACATGCGGGAGGGATTTGTTGCCTGGCGCTTGGCGGCGCCGATCTGACCAGCTCGGCCGTATGACGATGCACGTCCTCAATGCCGTGGCACAGCTCGAGCGGACTTGCGGATCGAGCGGACGCAATCGGGTCTCAAACGCTCCGACTGGAAGGCAAGACCCTCGGGCGGCCGTCCTTACTAAAGGCCGAACAGGAGCAGTTCGTCCGGCGTCGAGCTCGCCAGATGCGCGAATGTTCGCCTCTTGCCAGAAAATACGCCGTCAGTTGAATGACCGTCATGCCGACGAGAGACGAGTTCGTCGACCGTTGCCGATTGACCGGTCTCGACGGCCGAGTTGAAGGCCCAAACCCGTTGCACCCACATCGTATCACTGCCAAGTGCAGAATGATTGAATGGAGCCGTTCTTCACGAGCGCGTTGGACGGCTTGTTGCTAGGATGTTCACGTTCTGGGCGAAAGATTGCATAATGTATCGGATGGCTGCAGTGCCGGACATCGCCATTTAAACCCTGGTGCACGCGCTAGGCCGTTCGACTTGTTTTCTCTTCTTTTGACGGCTATATGTAGGTAACTACCTACATGGAGGTGAGTTGTGGGTATTACGACCCTTTCCAGCCGAGAGTTGAACCACGACGTGAGTAGCGCCAAGAAGGCAGCAAAAAGCGGCCCGGTCATCATTACGGATCGCGGCAAGCCTTCCCATGTGCTCATGACCTACAATGAATTTGAGCGCTTGACCGGCAAACACCGCAGTCTTGTCGAGGCTCTCGCCATGCCCGGCCTGTCGGGGATCGATTTCGAGCCGCACCGCGTTGAAATCAGTCCGCGCGACGTGGACCTGTCTTGAGATATCTGCTCGATACCAATGTGGTTTCCGAATTGCGCAAGATCGGTGACGGCAAAGCCGATGCCAATGTCGTCGCATGGATCGGAGCGGAAAATTCTCGAACTGGAGCGGGGCGTACTCGGGGTGCACCGCCGAGACGCCGCACAAGGCGCTCGGTTGCGTTCCTGGCTCGACAGTCATGTGCGTCCGGAATTCGCCGGCCGTATTCTGCTAGTTGACGATGCGGTTGCGACACGTTGCGCCCACCTGCACATCCCCGACCGGCGCAATGAGGCCGACGCGCTGATTGCGGCGACGGCTCTGGTTCACGACATGATCGTTGTGACACGAAACACCAGAGACTTCGAAGGCACCGGCGTTGTTATCGTCGACCTCTGGCAAGGTTGACTGCTTCAGTCTCGCAAATGCGCACCCGTCGGCCCTCACGCCGCCTCGCCCGTCACCCGCCAGATCACGTCGCCGACATCGTCCGCCACCAGCAAGGACCCGTCCGGGCCGAGGCTGACTCCGACCGGCCGTCCATAGGACGCCCGCTCGTCGGGCGAAAGGAAGCCGGACAGAATGTCGCGCGGAGGGCCGGCGGGGCGTCCGTTTGCGAACGGTATGAAGACAACCTTGTAGCCGCTCAGCGAGCTGCGGTTCCAGGAACCATGCTGACCGATCACCATCCCATCCGGGAAGCCGGGCAGAGTGCCTGCGGGAAGCCAGCAAAGACCGAGCGAGGCAGTGTGTCCGCCCAAAGCATAGTCCGGCGTCAAAGCGGTTGCGACCAAGGCCGGATCCTGCGGCACCCGTTGGTCCACGATCTGCCCCCAGTAGCAATAGGGCCATCCATAAAAACCACCGTCGCGAACGGATGTCAGATAGTCGGGAGGCGTCTCGTCGCCCAGCCCGTCGCGTTCATTGACGACCGTCCAGAGTGCACCTGTCGTTGGCTCCCATGCCATGCCTACCGGGTTCCGCAAACCGGAGGCAAAAATGCGGCGTTGACCACTCTCGAGGTCGAGCTCGTGAATGGCCGCCCGCCCTTCCTCGGCCGCCATGCCGCGCTCGCCTATGTTGCTGAGCGACCCGACGCCGATGAAGAGCTTTCGTCGATCGCGGCTGGCAAGCAGGCTGCGTGTCCAGTGCCCGCCGCCCCTGAAGTCTGCCAGCTTTCGCCCGGTCGCGCGGATGCTGGTGTCGCCCGTTTCATAGGGGAACGCGACCACCCCGTCCGTGTTGCCGACATATAAGGTATCGCCCAGCAACGACATGCCGAACGGCTGATTGAGCCCGTCGAGAAATACGGTGCGTTTTTCGGCCACGCCGTCGCCGTCCGCATCACGCAAAAGCGAGATGCGGTTCGGACTTGCGCCCACTGCAGCGGCGCGTTTCATTGTGGTGAACATGGCGTAGTCGAAGGCAGATTTGATGCCCCCGGGCTCGCTGAGCGCCTCGGCGACCAGCACGTCGCCATTCGGCAGCACCTCAATCCAGCGGGGATGTTTGAGCCCGGCCGCGAATGCGTTCACCTTCAGCCCAGCCGCCGCAGTCGGCATTTGCCCATCGGTCCATCCCCTGGCCGTAGGCATTTTCAGGGTGGGAATGCCCTGGGGCTTGGCTCCCGGGATATTCGGGGCGCTACCATAGGCGGGTTCCAGAGAAGCGCCGTTCTGGCGGCGCACAAGGATTGTGGCGGCACCGATCAGTGCGACCAATCGACCAAAAACGTCTGACAGGCCCATGTGTCCTCCTAACCTTTTGCGAAAGCTAGCCGAAGCGCTCGCGGGTGGATACCCTCAAACTGCATTGTTCTGTGGCTGGGAAACGTCTCCTGTTGCCGATTGCCTGATCCGGCAGCGCTACTGTCGCGGTCGCTCGCGTCTTCTTCGCGCGCGTCGGAGGACGGTGCGCTGAGGGGGACCAAAGTCGCCCAATCGGAACAATCGGCGTCGTGGTCGATTACAATGGAGCTTGCCAGCTACGTTGGATGGGATGATGGCAAAGATCCCCGGGACACAAACTCTCCCGGCAGTGCTTGAGCCGCGAACGGGAACGCCAAGCCCCAGGCTGCCGGAAAACGAATTTCGCCGCCGCTTCCTCAGCCGTTTCCAAGACCCGGTTTTCAGTGGTCTTCGATCGGAACTGGATAAGATCGCTGCGGCGGCTTGGGATGCCTATTCCAACGAGCGAAAAGCACCTAACACGCGCAAGGCTGGCACTGCCTTCAAGGACCCCGATTACGACCTGTCGGTCGATTGGCTCGCGGCGCGCGACGCAATTCATGCTGCGCAAGAGCGTCACTCGGACCGTCGCGGTCCCGCGCGCATCTTGTTGATCAGCGGATCATCGCGCAGCGAACACACTTGTCCCGGCGAAATGTCGAAATCCTATCGGCTGACGCGGATCGCGCAGGAAACGATCGATCAAACGGCGGGGGTGAAGACCAGCATACTCGAGTTGCATCGCCTCACTTCGGAATTTGGGCGAACGATCCACCCGTGCAAGGCCTGCTTTTCCACCTCGCCGGCCCTCTGCCACTGGCCGTGCTCCTGCTATCCCAACTACTCGCTTGGCCAGGTCGACGACTGGATGAACGACATCTATCCGATGTGGGTAGAGGCGCACGGCATCATGATCGTCACGCCTGTGAACTGGTATCAGGTCTCATCGCCGGTAAAGCTGATGATGGATCGGCTGGTTTGCGCGGATGGCGGCAATCCGGACCCCACCCTGACACAGGGCAAGGATGCGAAGCTCGCAAAGGCGCTTGAACTCCAAGGCTGGAACTATCCTCGGCATCTCGCCGGGCCGCTCTTCTCGGTCATCGTTCACGGGGACGTGGAGGGGGCCGAGAACGTTCGACGCAGCCTGTCCGACTGGCTGTGCTACATGCATCTCGAGCCGGCGGGGCCCTTGGCGGAGATGGATCGCTATATCGGCTACTGGAAGCCATACGCGCTCAGTCACCAGGAGCTTGATGCGGACGAGACCGTGCAGGAAGAGGTCCGCAATGCGGCGCGAACATTGGTCGAGGCGGTGATGCTCAAGCGAGCGGGCAAACTCGTTTCGGCGGGTGGCGAGCTCTCGGCCCCACGGCAGAAATAGTCAAGCTCTGGCCCTTGCGAAGCGATCCGCGGAACAACTCATATCCAGGAGCGTTGGGCCACCACAGGAGGAATAACGATGGCCGACCCTAATCTGCATCAATCGCATGACCTCATCGCCAGCGACATGGTCGTGGGCACCACTGTCTACGACATGAACGGCAATCAGGTAGGCTCAATAGAGAGGATCATTCTGGAAAAACGCGGTGGACGCGTCGCCTATGCCGTGATGAGCTTTGGCGGCTTTCTCGGGGTTGGACATGAACACTATCCGCTTCCCTGGGAAATGCTCGACTACAATACGGATCTCGGCGGTTTCCAGGTTAACATCACAAAGGAACAGGTCGAGGGAGCCCCCCGCTATCCCGCAGACCGGGAATATGACTGGGGGCCCGAAAGCGGCCGTAAAGTCTACGACTATTATGGCATTCCGCCCTATTGGGTATGAATTCGCAAATGCTCAGCGCTCCGCGTCCGCGTTGATGCGGAGTGCTGTCCATTGCCGCTTCGCTGCTGGATTGTGCCATTTCGAGCGGTGTTCATTGAGGAGCGGCTTGACGGCAAGTGCCAACAGGACGTGATCTATCTGCCTGGATCGGGACTACTCCGAAAGCGCGCTGCTAAGTACTCTCCCGCGCTGCTCCTGTAGCTCTCCGGTCTCGTGTCTTTGCGCCCGCGGACGGGTGCCTCGCGCAGTTTCGGCTGCGTCATCAGTGGCTCCTTGACGTGTGAGACGGCCGGCCGCATACCCAGCTTCAAATGCTTCGCGTGTTCGCGCCATGTCACGATTGCACCGGGCAACATGTCCAAGCCCTCGCCACCACTCTTCCCAAGCATCCGTTACTTGCATCTGAACCTCCCTGGCGCAGCCGGGACCGCCTCGTGTGGAAGTTGAGCCGACCGGGTCGTCAGTCGCATAGCTGGCGAGGTCGTCCGAGGTGACACTATTCAGCAATACAATTCGCGAGCCCGCCGTTTGCCCTTTGGAACTTCGTCGCGCGCGCACTCCCGGCTGAGTGCTAAGCAATATATATCATAGCATGATATACGCAAAGAATGTAATCGGTTGCCTTTCGCGCACATAGGGCGCCGCTCAGCTCGTCAAGCGTTGTTTGTCATGCTTGCGTCCTAAGCACCATTGCTCGCCTCTCGCGAAGGCGGATTCAAGTTGCCTCCACGAGAAGTCATTAGCACCAGGCGCGGTGGGCGCTCTGGCGCCAGACACCGGTTAGTCGTCCATTCAACACCAACTGCTCAGCGTTTCCCTGAAACGGAAGGCCCGATTAGGGGCGAATGGACTACTGTGATCCTGGTTTCACAGTAGTCCTGATCTTCGCCACTGCCTCGAGCGTGCGGTGGACCGGGCACTTGTCGGCAATTTCGGCAATCTTGCCGCGAAGCTCCTCCGAGACCCCGCCATCAATGGAAATGACGCGTTCGAAACGATCGATCCTGCCGCCGCCGCTGCGTTCCGGTTCGGTGCACTCTTCGCAATCTTTTGCATGGATCTTCGCATGCGAGACGTCGACGCCGATGCGTCCGAGCGGCAGCTGCTTATGGTCGGCATAGAGGCGCAGCGTCATCGAGGTGCAGGCGCCAAGAGCAATGGACAGGAAGTCATAGGGCGATGGTCCGGAATCGAGTCCTCCCACGCTCTCGGGTTCATCGGCGAACAGCCGATGACCGCCAGCGTGAATCGCGTTCTGAAACTTGCCTTCGCCGGTTTCCATCACACGCACATGTTCAATTGGTCCGGTGCCCTGCGGCGTGTCGGCGGCAAGATAGCGCGTCAGCCACGACGAAATGATCCGTCCGGCAAAGGCCGCATTCTCAGGGTCGGTGAGCAGGTGATCGGCACTGTCGAGCGAAACAAAACTTTTCGGATGCCTCGCCGCGCTGAAGATCTCAGTAGCGTTCTCGATTCCGACCGTCTGGTCCAACGGCGCGTGAAGAATGAGAAGCGGTTTTCTCAGGCTGGCAACAGAGTCTTTTATGCGCTGTGCACGCGCGTCTTCGACAAATTGCTTTCTGATGAGGAACCTGCGCCCGGCAAGATCAACTTCGGCCGACCCGGTCTTCTCGATCTCCTCGAGACTCGCTCCGAAGTTCTTCAAGACGTGGCCGACATCGGCCGGCGCACCGATCGTAGCAACGGCGCGGACCTCAGGAATGTCCCCGGCGACGGCCAGGACGGCGGCGCCGCCGAGTGAGTGGCCGATCAGAAGCGACGGCGCTTGATAGTGTTGGCGCAGATAGTCGGCGGCTGAGAGCAGGTCGGCAACATTGGAGGAGAAATTGGTCGAGCCGAACTCACCTTCGCTCGACCCCAAACCCGTGAAATCGAAACGCAGAACAGCGATACCTTCGCGCGCCAGCTCTGCTGCAACGCGGCGCGCTCCCGCGAGATCCTTGGAACAGGTGAAGCAATGGGCAAAAAGCGCGTAGGCGCGCAATGGACCGTTCGGTAGATCGAGGCGCGCGGCGAGCGTCGCGCCGGAATGGCCGGAAAATTGGAGCCGTTGCGAGTTGAAAGACATGGTGACTTCTCCGCTGCAGGGAAATCATCATTCTACATCCGCAAGGCCATACGGCGAGACAGAATGGCGCCGGCGCGCTCGCCGCCTTTGAACTCGGGCCCACTTCAAGAGTTTGCTTGAACAGAAATTGTATCATGCTATGATATAAAACGGAGGAGGAGAGACATGGCCGAAACGAATGACAGCGGTTGGGCGGCGTACCGACCTTCCAAGAGTGTATGGTTCTGGTCGGTTGTCGGCTCATCGATACTGACTATGGTCGTCGGTTTCACATGGGGCGGTTGGACGACAGCAGGGCGTGCCGGAACCATGGCCGATCTCGCGGTCCGGCAGGCTCGTGCAGAGCTCATTTCAAACGTTTGCGTGCACAATTTCGTGTCCGCCCCCGACGCGGCACAAAAGCTTGTGGAACTCAAGTCGAAGTCCAGTTGGGAACAAGACAATTTCATCGAGGAGGGGGGCTGGGCGGTCGTTGCTGGTCTGTCGAAGCCGGTTCCGGATGCGGCCGATATCTGTGCCGATGCGCTTGTAAGCTTGGAGGAACTTCCATCGCTCTCGGAAGTCGAGACGAGCAGCTGAACGGCGTCTTTGGACGAATATTGGCTGTGGCGGCTGGGGCGAGGGAAGGGGCAGCCTGAAATGATTTCAGGCTGCCCCTTCGGCATTTGATTTATACCTCAGCTTGCCAAAGACATGCCCTCGCAATGACAGCATTTGGCGATATAGTTCGCGAGCGCGGCACTTGCGGCATTCGCCGTTCAGATAAGTGGGCGCGCTCGCGCCTCCTCCCTCCTGAGGTGCAACCAGTATATATCATAACGTGATGTAAACAAAGGATGTTACGAATGCCCTCCGGCGCAGGTTCTCGGTCCCGCACACAAGTCCCTGAGATTGCCGATGAGGAGGCGCTTGATCCGGGGGTGTTCAAGGGGCTGGCCGGAGTCAGGCTGGCCATGCGTCGCTTCCTCTCCTTCAGCGAGGCGGTCCTTTCCGAGGCGGGCGTGACTTCGCAACAATATCAAGCACTGCTGGTACTCAAAGTTGCTCCCCAAAGCCGAATCATGCTCCGACAACTCGCCGAAGAGATGCTGATACAACATCACGGCGCGGTTCAGCTCGTTGACCGGCTGGTGGCGGCTGGACTGGCACTGCGAATCCCATCGGCCGACGACAAGCGCCGCGTCCTTGTCGGCCTCACCGATTATGGCGAACGGGTTCTGAACTTCCTGGCCAAAAGACATCTGGGTGCGATGCTCGATAACGAGCCGTTGCTGATTGAATCTCTCTCGCGTCTCCGCGCATTGGCTCGGACCGGGTAACCCCGATCCAGTCCGCTGGTCGCGTCACGTGGCGAACTGCCCAAACTACCTGATCCCGATCACCGACTCGGAGATGAATTCGAGGTCGGAGACCGCAAGGTTTCTCAGAGTGGCCCCTTTACGGAGGCGACCCCGCTGTGTCGTAGTCCGATCAGTGACAAGGACCACGCTTCCTCCGGCCGTTTGGTGCGGGTGGAAACGGCCGGGCAGCCATTCCCTGTAATGCAACACAACGGATGTTCAGCGGTTGCAGGAGCGAGCCCTCTCGCCCGCCGCTGGGGCTTCCACGCGATTGGATCGCTGACCGCCAAGTGGCATTGGCGTTCAAGGTATTGGACACCAAAGGTTCGCACGTCTGCCGGAGAAACGGGATGCAGTGGATTGAAGATCATCGCGAACTTATCACCGCGCTTACCGGGCTGGGCACCCTGGCCGTCTGGGTGGTTTACCTTCAGGTGTTCGTCAGCAACTATCGAAGGCAGCTCCGCGCCACCTTGTTGATTACGCGCGGCGCGGGAGCCGGATTGGACGCTCACTGCTTCCTCAGCAATATGAGCTCGGGACCAGTCCACGTGGCGAGCGTGCTTGTTAAACTGGAGACCACTGCGGGGTCGCTCATCTGCCCTGTAACGGACATGCTGCATCCGGAAGGAGAGTCTCCGGCCGAAGCTCGGCAGCGCACCCGGCAAGGCCCTTTAGGGAGCGGCGAGATCAGGGATCTGGGTTCCTTCGGGACCCTGATGCGCCACGCGCTGCATGCCGAATCGGAAAGCCCGCCTGCCGGCGAATGGCACACCGAGGTTCGTTCCATCATGGTCGAAATCGTGGGCCATTACGGCTCGGAAGACCTTCCCATCGGCGCGCGCAGAGTTTTCGTTGTGCTCGAAAATGCCGGCGGACCGGTGATCCGTGGACGAGAGCTACAAACGGAGCAAATCAGAAACAGGCGGGACAGAAGAAGGCTGATGGCCGATTTGGAACGTGATCGTTGAGCGTGTTCCCGGCATCTCATCATGTATCGGATGGAAAGCTGCAGTGCCGGACATCGCCATTGAAACCCTGGTGCACCGTTAGGCGCCCGTTCGGCTTGTTTTCTCTTGTTTTGACAGCTATATGTAGGTAACTACCTACATGGAGGTGAGTTGTGGGTATTACGACCCTTTCCAGCCGAGAGTTGAACCACGACGTGAGTAGCGCCAAGAAGGCAGCAAAAAGCGGCCCAGTCATCATTACGGATCGCGGCAAGCCTTCCCATGTGCTCATGACCTACAATGAATTTGAGCGCTTGACCGGCAAGCACCGCAGTCTTGTCGAGGCTCTCGCCATGCCCGGCCTGTCGGGGATCGATTTCGAGCCGCACCGCGTTGAAATCAGTCCGCGCGACGTGGACCTGTCTTGAGATATCTGCTCGATACCAATGTGGTTTCCGAATTGCGCAAGATCGGTGACGGCAAAGCCGATGCCAATGTCGTCGCATGGATCGGAGCGGAAGATGCATCGCGCTTTTTCCTTTCCGCGATCACAATTCTCGAACTGGAGCGGGGCGTACTCGGGGTGTACCGCCGAGACGCGGCACAAGGCGCCCGGTTGCGTTCCTGGCTCGACAGTCACGTGCGTCCGGAATTCGCCGGCCGTATTCTGCCGGTTGACGATGCGGTTGCGACACGTTGCGCCCACCTGCACATCCCCGACCGGCGCAATGAGGCCGACGCGCTGATTGCGGCGACGGCTCTGGTTCACGACATGACCGTTGTGACACGAAACACCAGAGACTTCGAAGGCACCGGCCTTGTTACCGTCGATCCCTGGCAAGGCTGACCTTTCACTTCTATCCGAATACGGGCGGTCGCGGCCGGGCAGCTGGATCGCCGGATAGAATCCGTTCAAGGCGACGGATAGGAATCGACCTTCTCACCGAAGCGCCGGGCGCATCTGCCTGTAGCCATCGTCCGCGATCGGGCGGAGAGCCCTAAGAAAAGAGATAATGCGGCAGCCGGCGACATTGCGTGCAAAATCGGAGACATTGGTGGATCAACTCCTATGGGAAAGACCTTGCGGTCCGCTCTGCCAATTGCCGCATTGGAGGAAAGCGGCAGTACGCTATCTCTCGACGTTTAAAGCCGCGTTGCGTGCACCTATTGGAGGAAATAATGAGCGGAGAACTCGCTGACATTTATCGTGCCTACCTGGATTGCCTCAATCGACAAGCCTGGGACGAGCTTGGTCAATTCGTTGACAACGATGTGCAGCATAACGGTCGCCTTCTAAGGCTATCGGGCTTCCGGGAAATGCTGGTGCAGGACTTCGTAGACATTCCGAATTTGCAGTTCAACATCCAACTGCTTGTCTGCGAACCGCCGCGCCTTGCTGCCCGCCTTTCATTCGATTGCTCCCCGAAAGGCGAGTTCATGGGTCTAAGCGTCAATGGACGTCGAGTGTCCTTCACGGAGAACGTTTTCTACGAGTTTGTAGGATCGAAGATCCGGTCGGTATGGTCGGTAATCGACAAGTCCGCGATAGAGGCCCAGCTCCTATACTAAAGAGAGAGAGAGAGAGAGAGAGAGAGAGAGAGAGAGAGAGAGAGAGAGAGAGAGAGAGAGAGAGAGAGAGAGAGAGAGTTGAAACGGTCCTGACGCCACCAGCAAGAGCAACGGCCATGGCCTTTTATTCAGTGTTCAGTTCCGCGTATGGGCGGGGGTGTGCAACGACACCCCCGCCTTTTCGGCCGCCGCCCGCAAACGCTTGTCTCTCGTCCACAAAGCCAGTCGCTGATCGAGGAGAACCGATGCCAGCAAATGGGCATCCGTGTAGCCAATCCCCATGCTGAAAATGGCGTGGCGATCAACCATCATCATGACCTCGTGGTGCGTTGCGACGAGTGCTTCGCGCTGAGCCATCAGGAATGCTATCACACTACTGCGTTCCCGAAGACTGCCGAGTGCAAGCTCTCCGATCACGGCCGGATGGCAGAGGAGACGATCGTCCTCAATAATCCTACGCAGCTCGGCATCGGTATGCCGGAAATGATCAATCCAGATTGAAGTGTCGGCAAGAATCACTTGGCAGCTGCGCTCCGGCGGCGTGGAGCTGCCTCCGCATCCGGCATAGTTCCCCCGAGCGCGATGAGGCGTTTTCCTGACTCCACACGGACAAGCGTCTCCAATGCCTGGCGGACCAGAGCGGCGGTTTCTTTCGTGCCGGTTAGGGACTTGGCCCTTTCCATGAGAGCGTCGTCGAGGTTGATAGTCGATCGCATCGTTCGGGTTCCTGATTTTGGTGCTACAAATAGCACCATTTGGTGAAGAAATCTACGCCTGAACTGGCCATCGTAGCGACCGCATCGGCCGCACGAGCCTAAGACTGGCTAGGGCTGAGGGTTCGATTCCGCTCAAGGCGAGGGATGCACAGTCACTTGCCGAGACAGTCGCTTCGAAACGGGCGAGGGGCAGGAAGCAGTCCTTCGGAGCCGTTTCATTCACCCTGCGTGGCTGTCGGACTCTGCTGGGTGCAGATATTCTGTATCACGATGATCCGCTATCGCGGATCGTCGGAGCTCGGCGAGGAATGCCGTTGCGACCTCGGTTGCCTCGGACGCATCCGCGGATTCGACATCCAAACCGTGCGCAGCGCGGTCCATGGTCTGTAGAGCCTTCCGGAGCCGATCTGCGGTTTGGGGCGCCAAACCGAGTCGCTGCAGTTCCGTTAGCATTGGTCCAAGACACAGCGGACGCTCGGCTTCGGTCTGATCGGCCACCAGTAGCCGGATTTCACGCTCAACCTCTATGCGCAGCTTCACGAGCGCCATCAACGGGAATTCGCGCGCAAACTCCGCCTCTGTCGGTAGCTCTCTCTGCAAGGGCTCGGGGAGGGCGGCAGAGAGTCTATATTCCGCAACGCCCATCGGCTTTGTGGAGTCTCGAAGCGCGTATTCGACGATCACTTCATTCTTGCCTTTGCACAGAATGATGCCGATGCTAGGGCGTCGGAATCGTGTCGAAGTTGGGCATCGACCGCGGACAGATAGAAGTTCATCTTCCCAGCGAACTCCGGCCTAAAGTCCTCGATCTTCAGCTCTACAATGACGAAACAGCGCAGCCGCAAATGATAGAATAGAAGATCCAGATAATAGTCCTGCCCACCAACTTCGAGATGATGCTGGCTGCCGACGAATGCGAAGCGTTTACCGAGCTCAAGAATGAGAGAGCGTAGGTGCTCGAGTAGTCCTTGCTCGAGTTCGCGCTCGGACATTGCCGGACCGAGGGCAAGAAAATCGAAGCTGTAAGGATCTTTGATTAACTCCTGCGCCAAATCGGATTGCGGAGCAGGCAGTGTCCGGGCGAAATTTGTAAGTGCCTTCCCCTGCCGCTGGTAGAGGCCGCTTTCGATCTGATGTACGAGAACATTGCGGCTCCACCCATGTTCTACCGCTTGGCGAGCATACCAGAGCCGCTCTTCGGAGCTTTTCAACGCCTCGATGAGCTTGACGTTATGACCCCAGGGCAATTGTGCAACAAGTTGTTGCACGATTTCTTCATCCGGAAACGCCTCAGCAAAGGCGCGCATATATTTGAGGTTCCGCGGCGAAAGCCCCGTCATCTCGGGAAAATCGCGCCGAAGATCCGTGGCGAGCCGATCGATGACGCGCGCGCCCCATCCTTGGCGACCTGGCGTGCCAGGATCTCGCGGCCGATGCTCCAGTAGAGCAAGATGAGTTCTTGGTTGACAGCGACGGCCGCCTTCAGGCGAGCTGTTCGGATCCTGTCCTTAAGCTCCGCAAGCAGAGAGGCATACCCGTCGCCGTCAGATGAAGGAATGAGCGTGGTCATGGGTGAGTCTTTATCAGGCCGGGCCGGAAAAAGCTCTACCGATCACGAATTCGCGTAGTCATCCATCACTTTAATTTAGCCGCTATGACGGCGGGTCCGCGGTTCGATTCCGCTCAAGGCGAGGGATACAGGTCGATCGTCCCGAACGCCGGAGCGATGCTGAAGTGTAGCGGCATTCGTGACCGGAGAGGCGCTTCTGTCTTTAGTAATTTGTTTCAAATTTCGATCATAATTAAATATAATATTAGACTATTATTGTAATTGAACTTGCCGAAAAGCAGAACTATATTTCCGTGATCAACTATGAGGCATCGGCTTATCTTCCGGACGCCTCGTGTCTCAGCTGGGAGGAGCGGTTTCATGACAACGATCATGGGGACGGGCGCGGGCGATACGCTGCGCGGGACGGACGAGACGGATCGCATCTGGGGCCTTGCCGGCAATGACGACATCGATGGCGGTGGCGGAGATGACCTTGTCGATGCCGGTGCGGGAGACGACGTCGTCAGGAGCACAAGCGGCTATGACCGCCTCGACGGCGGCGACGGCGACGACCGGTTGATCCTCGCCGGGACGGGCGGCGCGGTCACCGGCGGCGCTGGCCACGATACCCTCGCCGTCAATGCCTCCTTGGCGACGGAGGACGTGATCTTCAACGGTCTGCAGGGTCACGCCATGATAGGCCGCGATCCCTCGACCGCCCAGCATGTCTTCTTCCGGGATATCGAGCGCCTGGAGCTGCTCACCGGCAGTGGAAATGACATCGTCTACGGCAGTACGCGCGACGATGTCATCGTGACCGGTGACGGGTCCGACGCGATCACCACGACGCTGTATTCGGCTGTGATCGATGGCGGCGCCGGACGGGATTTGATTACAATCGACAATTCCGAAGACGTGGATGGCGTCACCATCGACTTCGCCGCGGGCAGTGCATCGACTGGCACGGTCCTGCGCAACCTCGAGACGGCCCGTGTCTGGACCGGAAGCGGCGACGATACCGTGATCGCCGGGGGCCTCGACGATCTCCTCGCCAATACCGGTGCGGGTGACGATCGAATCGAGGGCGGAGACGGCAACGACAACCTGGACGGCGGCCTGGGCAATGACGTTTTGTCAGGCGGAGACGGCAATGACGGGCTGAGCGGCGATGCCGCCAATGACCGCCTCTTCGGCGGGGCGGGGAATGACGGCCTGTCCGGCGGGAGCGGAGCCGACACGATGTCCGGCGGCGACGGGGATGACAATGTCAGGGCGGGAGCCGGCAATGATATCCTCGAGGGCGGCGCCGGCGATGACAGAATGGACGGTGGCCCAGGAGACGATCGCCTCTTTGGCGGATCGGGCAACGACATCATGGAAAGCTTCGACGGTCGCGACGTCATCGACGGCGGCGATGGCGACGACCGGATTTCGCGTTTCTCCGGCAGCGGCCCGGCAACGATCAGCGGCGGCGCGGGGAATGACCAGATCAGAGCGTGGGGTTCGGACAGCGTCGACGGCGGCACAGGGGATGACCGGATCGGAGCGGGGAGCTCGGGCAGCGTCGACGGGGGGGAGGGCAACGATCACCTCGCGTTCGAAGTGTCCCATCTGCTTGGGCCTGTCGATTTCGACGCGACGCGTGGATCGATCTCGACCGGGCTGACATGGACCGACATCGAGAGCTTCACCGTGTCCACCGGGAGATTTGGCGATCTTGACGATACGCTGCGTGGCGCCGACGGGGCTGATCAGCTCTCAGCCTTTTTCGGTGACGATCTTCTGGAAGGACGGGCCGGAGACGACCGCCTGTTCGGTGGCGATGACAACGACCGCCTGCTCGGCGGCGACGGCGACGACTTCCTGTCCGGCGATTTTGGCGACGATCGCCTGCTTGGCGGCGTCGGCTCCGACGATCTGCGGGGCGAAGCTGGGGTCGACGATCTGAGCGGCGGTTCGGGTGACGATCACTTGTGGGGACATACGGGCAGGGACCGGCTGTCAGGCCAGGAGGGAGCCGATTATCTGCACGGTGGCGGCGATGCTGACATATTCCAGTGGTCCGTCTCGTCTCTTGAGACCGACAGCGTCGACCGCATCGCGGATTTCAGCGCTTTGGCGGGCGACATCCTCAGCTTCGCCATCGACGCCGATGGCGAGATCGCCTCGATCCGCAGCTACGCGGATTTCCTGGCGGCCGCGCATGACACGCAGGACGGCGTCTTCGTCACGCTCGACGGGTTCCACGATGCCGGCATCCTGATCGAGGGCGTCACCCTCACGGAGATTTCGGCCGAGAACCTGTCCTTCACCGAGTTTTACTTTTGAGGCGCATGGCGGTGCCCGAACCGGGCATGTCAATCGGCGTCGAATGGAATGTGGCGCTCACCGTGAGGTGCCGCCCAAGGGAGTTCAGCCTTCCTCCACGAGGCGGTTGCAGGCCGTCTTCCCGGGATGTTCACGTTCTGGGCTAAGAGGATCGCAGACCGCGCCAATCATGTGGGTCGGCGATTGCGATGGTCGTAGCGTCGCGCCTCCGGCATGCGCGCCGAATGCCGAAGGGCGGCGTTGTTTTCGGCGGCCTCATCCGGAATATCGAGGTCGAATTCATTTCGATTTGACCTATCCACGTCGTTCTGGCGACCCTATGAGAGTCGCATCAGAAGAATCGCACGGGAGAGACGGCATATGAGCCATGAGGCACAGAAAACCATCACCACATGGTACGTCGACCCGGACGCGGAAGACAGGATGGCGGACGGACACGCCCCGATCTGGCGGCATCTCGTAGGGCTCATCGTCGAGCGCGATCTTTCGGAAAAGAATGTCGTCGACTTCGGCTGCAACCAAGGCGGCCTGCTGCGGCATCTTTATGCGATCAGGCCGTTCCGCAAGGCGCTCGGCATCGACATTGCAGAGCAATCCATCGCAAAGGCCGAGACTCTCAAGGGCAATATTCCCGTCCAACACGCTGTTGGTGGAACGCTCGAAGGCTGGGTCGACGAGTTCGATGTCGCGATCAGCCATGAGGTCATTTACCTCCTCGAGGACATCGACGCCCATGCCGCCGACATCTTCAAGGCTCTGAAGCCCGGTGGAGTGTACTATGCCGTTACCGGTTGCCACACGGACAACCCGCTCTGGCCGAAATGGCGCGAGCTCGTGGCGAGGCGCACGAACACCGTCGTCCAGGATCGCTCCATTTCCGATTACTGCCGCGCCTTTGCGAAGGCTGGCTTCGAGGTCTCCGGCCGGAAGCTGGAGTATGACGGATACATTCCATTCGTCGAGGATGGCTGGACTCCGGATTTTGCCGATGCCCTGAACTATTACACTGAGAGCAAGATCGTGTTCCGCCTGATCAAGCGCCGGAGCGAAGGAAGCGCGTAAGCTCTACGTCGAAATGCGGCGGCTTGTCCGGGGCGACCTCGACGAACCGCCCCTTCACCCGGAATGTCTTTTCAATCAGGCCGCTTTCGGCCAGCGCCTTCGGCTCCCCGTCGAAGCGCAACTCGCCTCTCTCCAGCAGCGAGATGCGGTCGCTGATGGCAATCGCCTGGTTGATGTCATGGATCGCCATGACGATCGTCACGCCTTTCTCTCGGCTGAGGCGATGGACGAGGTCCAGAACCTCCACCTGATATCCGATGTCCAGGAATGACGTCGGCTCGTCGAGCAGAAGGATGGCTGCCTCCTGTGCCAGCGCCGCCGATATCCACGCCCGCTGCCGTTCGCCGCCCGAGAGCTCCTGAAGTGTTCGATTCGCCAAACGCGTGAGGCCGGTGCTTTCAAGCGCCCATTCGATGGCCGCCTCGTCCTTATGGTCGTAGGAGCGGAAGAGCCCGACGTGAGGAAAGCGCCCCTGCCGCACAAGCTGGGCGATGGTCATCTCGTCGGGGGCGGACGGCTGCTGCGGCAAGAAGGCGAGCTTTTTGGCGATGGTGCGCCGCGACATCGAAGTCACCTGAACATCCCCGATCTTCGCCTGCCCCTCCGCGGGCCGGATCAGGCCTGCCATTGCCTGTAGTGCTGTGCTTTTTCCGGAGCCGTTCGGTCCGATAAGGGTGCGGATTTCGCCTTTCTGCACCGATAGCCGAAAGCCGTTCAGCGCCTTCCGGCGACCGTAGTTAACCGATAATTGCGTACATCTCAGAGGCATGGGCGATCTCAGGGAGCTTTGCGTACAAGGGCGAGCAGTACCGGCACCCCGACGATGGCAGTGACCACTCCGATCGGCACTTCTTCGGCTTGCCCGACCAGACGACCAATCAGGTCTCCGAGGGTGACGATCACCGCTCCGAGGACGACCGTCAGGGGAAGCACCAGCGGGAAATCCCGCCCGGCGAGGAAGCGCGCCAGATGCGGCACCATGAGCCCTACGAAAACGATCGGGCCCACTGCCCCCACGGCGCTTGCGGCGAGCGTGCAGGATACGAGCAGGGCAAGCGAAAATTGCTTGCGATAGGAGAGCCCAAAGGAACGGGCGACAGCGGAGTCGAACTGCAAGAGGACCAGCGGACGATAGATCAGAGGGAGGGCGGCCAGGCCGGCGATCGTAAACGGCAGCAGGAAGATCGCGTGATCCCATGTGCGCGCATAAAGGCTTCCGGAGAGCCATTCGAGAATGATTTCGATGCGGGCCGAGCCCCAGCCCGCGATCAGGCCTATGGCAAGCGCGTGCAGCACCGCCCCAATCGCGATCCCGCAGAGCGTGATCCTGAGCGGACTGAGGTCGAGCCGGAAAGCCATAATGTAGATGACCCCTCCCGCCGCGATGCCACCCACCATTCCCGCCAGGGGCAGCCATGCGATCGGCAGCTCGGCCACGGTGTTGGAACCGGGATCAAAGATGTAGACGGTGAACAGCAAGAACGCTGTGACCGTCAAAGTCGCGCCCTGCGACACCCCCATCAGTGACGGATCGGCGAGAGGGTTTCGGGTTATCGTTTGGAGCAATAGTCCTGCGACGGCGAACTGAATTCCGGCGAGGATGCCCGTGACGATACGTGGCAGACGGATGTCGAGAATGATCGAACGTGCTTCAGGCGAACCGCTCCCGGCCAGAACCGAGGCGACGTCCGCTGCGGGAATGTCGACCACGCCAAGGAGCACAGCGGCGACGAACGAGAACAGGACCAGCAGAATGACCGCGGGCAGGAGCCACGGTTTCGATCGGGTAAGGCCGAGCGGGACTGGAGTCATGCGGTCGTTCCCTTGATACCGACGCGTCCTCGCTGGATGAGATAGATGAAAATCGGCCCGCCGAGAAGCGCGGTGATGATGCCGACGGGAAGCTCCTTCGGGATGGCAATGGTGCGAGCGATGAAGTCGGCGCAGGTCACCATTAGCGCCCCGATGGCCGCCGCGAGCGCGATCTCAAACGCAGTTCCCGAGGGCCGCAGGAGCCGGGCGATATGCGGGGCTGCCAGACCGACGAAGGCGACGGGGCCTGCAACGGGGGCGACGCCTGCTACCGGACAGATGCCGAGAAGCAGCAGGACGGGTTTCCAGAAATGAAGCTGTACGCCCATTCCGGCGGCGGCGTGATCGCTCAGGGCGAACATGGCGATGACCCGGTGCAGCGACAGCGCTCCCACTACCCCAAGGCCCACCCAGGGAAGCATATGGACGAGGTGCGGCCAGGTGCGTCCGGCAAAGCCGCCGGACAGCCAGAACAGCAGTGCGGTCGATTGCGGCCCCGCCAGAAGCAGCATGTAAATCGTGATCGCCCCGAGAAACAGCGACACGCTGACGCCCGCGAGGGCGAGATGAAGCGGGCGCCCGGTTCCGCCGCGTGCCACCCAGAACGTCACCCAAGCGGCGGCGAGACCGCCCGCGAGGCCTACGAACGGGTAGTAGGCGGATGAAAACCATGGCAGCAAGACGAAGCAGCCGACGATGGGCGCGACGGCGCCGGCGGTGACGCCCGTAATCCCCGGATCGGCGAGCGGGTTGCGGGTCAGTGCCTGCAGCAGATAGCCCGAGACAGCGAGGCCCGAACCCGCGACGGCGGCCGCCAGGCTTCGCGGCAGCCTCAAGGTCCAAACCAGGATCGACTCGATCTTGCCGTCGGGAGCAAAGAGCACGCGCAGAACGGCATCGATGGAAAGTGTCCGCGCCCCAAACAGCAGCCCGACGAGAACAATCAGCAGGGTCGCCGCGAAGACGAAGCCTATGGCTATGGAGGATTTCCGGGTGCCCATCGCCGTCGCGATCGCTCGTCCGCTATTTCTGAGCCTCGGCGGGAATGATCCTGGCGGCTTCCGCCTTGACGTCCACGGCAGGGAAGACGTCGGGATAGAGGTAGTGGGCGGCCTCGCGCAGAACGATTTCGCGCGCGATGGGGCCGTTGGTCTCGACCCATTGGTCGCCGACATAGAACACCCGATTGTTCTTGACGGCCGTCAGTTCCTGCCAGATCGGGTTGTTCTCATGCGGCCGATCGGGGCCCGAGTCGTAAATAAAGAGGACTTCAGGGTCTTTCTCGAGCATGGTTTCCAGGCTGAGATCGACGCCGAATTCGCCGCCCGGCGTCATGTTGCCGGCGATGTTCTCGCCACCAATCGCCGCGACGATGGACGCAGCCGTGTTTTCCGTGTGGAATGCGAACGGCGTCTCGCCACCCCACATGATCGCGAAGCGAGGGTTCACCCCCTTCGGAGCCCCGGCGGCGAATTCCGCCAGGTGCTCGCGGAACTCCTTGTTCAACTGGAGGCCGCGCTCGGGCTTGCCGAGGATCTTCGAGAGCTCGGCGATCTCACGGTCGCTCCCGTCCAAAAGCTCCATGTTGTAAGCGACATAGGGGGCAATCTTCTCGAGGTGCGGCGCATTGCCGACGGTGTAGCGGCGGATGGCGACGATCATGTCGGGCTTGGCTTCCGCAAGAAGCTCCAGGTTTGGCTTGGCCCGCTGGCCGATCTGCTTCATGCCCGCCGTCATGCCGAGGAGGAAGTCCGGCTCCCGTCCCGCCGTCATATAGGTGCTCGCCACGGGCTTGATGCCAAGGGCAAGAGCCACGTCATCCGCGAAGTAGGAGATCGAGGCGATGCGTTTCGGCTGAAGCGGTACCTCCACCTGCACGCCACGGTCGTCGGTGATCGTCAGCGTCTTGCTGTCCTGGGCGTGAGCGGGGCCTCCCGCCATCACTGCCAGAAGAGCAGAGAGAATTGCGATTCTACGTGCGTTCGCCACGGCGATGTCCTCCACATGAATGTCGACACCGCTTTAGCTATTAAAGAGGAGTCCTGCAATCCACTTACCTGCACTTCCGATCAATTCCGAGAGTCGCTTCCGCGTTTGGGCCCGGTGCGTTGCCCAGTGCTCGAAAGGTGATGGTCCACGGCATCGACGCTTGACACCGTCCACATTTCGAGTATTCTCGACATATGGAACAGGAAAATGCAATTCTGGCCCTTGCGGCGCTCGCTCAATCGACCCGGCTGGAGACCTTCCGCCTTCTTGTCCGGCATGAGCCCCACGGGCTGCCCGCCGGCGATATCGCGCGCACCTTGGCGGTCCCCCACAACACCATGTCGACGCATCTGAATATTCTTGCTCGGGCGGGCTTGGTGTCTTCGGAACGCCGCAGCCGCCTCATCGTTTACCGCGCGGATGTTTCGCGTCTGCGCGATCTCACCCTTTTTCTCCTCAAGGATTGCTGCGGAGGGGATGCCGATCTCTGCGCTCCGCTGATCGAGGAACTCAATCCCTGTCGTTCAAAGGAAAAGGTAACCGGATGACCAAGACGACGTTCAATGTGATGTTTCTCTGCACG